>CALAKE010000189.1 GCA_937922775.1 uncultured bacterium
TCGACGAGCTGGGTGATCTTGTCGATGCGCCCGTAGTTTTCCATCAGGTACCAGATGGTGTAGAGCGAGGTCTCACCACCCTGGATCTCATTGCCGTGAATGTTGGCCTCGATGTACATCGCGGCTTTGCTCATCTCCGGCCCGGTGGCCGGATTGTTGATCCGCATGAGCATGATCGGCCGGCCACCGTAGCTGTCGCCGATCGATTCGAGAGTGAGGAGTTCTGGCCATGCCGCGGCGAAGCGTTCCATGGTGGAAATCACTTCGTCGTAGTCCATCCAGCGGTTCCAGGAAACCTCCACCGTGTGCTGCGGGTCGGATGCTTCCTGGGACCAGGCGAGGCTCAGGGGAGCCGCGCCAGCAAAGATCAACAAAGCCAGGGCAACCGCCCCAACGACTGTTTTTGGAATCGTTCTCGTGTTTGCTTTCACGGTCGCTTCTCCTCGCCCTTAGCGGAGCGTCAAGGTAGCGGTCTGCGTGCCGGATTTCTGTGATCGCAACAGCAATTCGATCTGCGCACCCTCTTCACCCTGGATGACCCAGGTGAAGCTCTCACGCGATCCGGAACCGTCCAGACTCGGGAAGAAGCTCGTCTTGGGATCGCCGCTGATCAAATCCTCAGGCGGAATCCTGAGCTGCACCATAACGGGATTCACGGCCCGTGCACGCACGCCATGGGCCAATGATGTCGGCAGAAAACCAACGTTCTCCACCTCTGCGGTAATTGTGAAAATCCCGCCACCCTCGGCGACAACCTCGGTCGAAGCGATGCGCATCTCCGAGAACAATGACGCCAGGTAGATGGCAAACTCGGCATGCTTGGCGCCGAGCTCTTCCACCTCCGCCGGGTCGGGGTTGCTGAGAACGTAGGGGCGGAAGCCACCAACCTCGACGGAGCCGAGTGTCGGGTGCTGCACAGGAGCCCAGTCGACGAAAACATCTACCCCCCGGGCTTCGAGACCACGCAGGGCGCGTAGGTCAGCGCTATCGCCTGCTGCCGCTCCATCCGGTCCATTGCCTGCCGTCTCTGCTTCCGGCAGGCCCCATCCCGGGGTCGAGAAAGCGGGCACTCCATACTGGAAGTAGGCGTATTCGAAGAAAGCTCCCTTCGGCGAGCGCGTCGCAGCGAGCTGCTCGATGCCGGTGATCTCCTTGTATTTCTCGCTGATGGTCTCGAGGTACGGAAGGTCGCTGCTATTTACGGTCGTAGCCGGCTGCGGCGCCGGTGGTCGTCTTCTTTCCGGCCCTGCCGGCTGCTGGCCAAACATGCCGAAGCCACCGAATCCGCCAAACCCGCGGCGCCGACGGCCGACGCTGTACATCCCGACCTCTGTCGCCTCGGCGTTGCTTTCATCCGCGAAAGCGAGCAAATCAATGGCCGAGGGCGCGCCAAGCTCGCCTCGCGAGTTGGGTGCGCTAACGAGGTTATCGCTCTCGCCGTAGGTCAGAACTATGGCGATGTTGCGGTTCGCGATGACAAAATCGAGTAATGCGAGCGATTCTTGCTCGCTGATCATGTGCGGGCCCGCGTCGGCCTCGTAGTAGGGGTAGGCGTGCTGGAAATTGCGATTAAGATCGACGCCGCCGGGGCCGTCCTCGTTGTAGAAACCGTCGTTGTCGTCGTCGATTCCTTCCCAATAGATGCTGTGAGTACCCTCTTCCCCTTCGGCGGGGTCCGCCAGCTTCATGAGCCGCGCGTCATCGGGATGCACCATATAGGCGCCGCCCGGATCTTCGACCCGCATGACGGTGAGGAGGCCATCACCATTGAGGTCGTCCAGACCGTCCTCGTCGACGCGGGCGTCGTTGTCATCGTCGTAGGGGCGGGTGTTCTTCTTGCCGCCACCCTTCACCGCCGCGAAGTAGCCCTCAGCCCCGTCGGGATTGACGCGCGGGATGATGTAGAAGACGTGCTCGTCGACGAGCGCCTGGATGGCTTCGTCCGAACCGTACTCGTGCAGCAAGTGATGCGCCGTGGCGAGGGCGAGCTCGCTGCCGATGAGCTGGTCACCTTCGAAATTGGCTGCGATCAGAAGGGCTGGCCGCTGCTCGAGCGGCATTCCAGCGGGGTTGCCGATTTGCAGCATCCAGACGTCACGCCCTCCCAGCGTCTGTCCGAGTGACTCCAACGAGGCAATGTCGGGATGGTGATCCGCCATCGTTTGCATCATCGAGGTCACTTGTTCATATGTTCGGTAGCCGGTGAACTCCTCGTGCTCTTCCTCTTGGAGCGCCAGCGTCCCGCTAGGGAGGCCGGCGACGACCAGGAATCCTGCCAGCAGAAAAACGAGCCGCGGTGCCTGGTGGCGCCCGCGACTCCGTGGGATCGAGATCTTCTTCACTTCCCTGCCTCCTTCTGGGCACGTCCTGACGTGCCCTCGGCTGTTTCCGATCGGAGATGAGCATCGGGGGGCCGGCCCCAGTCGAGCCGGCCCCCGCAAAAGCGTGTTGCTGCCGCGCCCGGCTCAGTCTTGCTCGACGACCTTCACCCAGTGGTCCTTCTCAATCGATGTCTGGCGCTCGAACCTCAGATCACCGACAGTCATGACGACGGTGTAGTCACCAACCGGCGCGGGCGAGAATACGTAGTCGGGATCCATTGGCCGGCCGAAACGCCCGAAGCCACCGCCGAACTGGCGTCGTCGTTCCATCATTTCCTCGTACTGCTGGCGCTCTTCCTCCGTGCGCTCGCGGCGGACGGTGCCGTCCCACTCGATCTTGTTGAGACCGGCATCGTTGGAGCCTTCGAGCTCGTTGATCAGTCGTGTGCCCGAGTAGATCGAGATCTTCGGCGCTTCGGCGGCCTCGCTCTGCAGGTAGTAGTAGATGAACGCCGCAATGGGTTCGCTCTCACCGGTGAAGAAGTTGTGTGAGCTCACCGCCCGGCGATCGTTGTCCACCCAACGCACCATCGGCGCCACGTCAAACAGGTAGGCGCCGTGCGAAAGCACCTCAGGGGAGATCCCCTGTAGGGGAGAAACATCAGCGACGAAGATGCCCTGCCCATGGGTGGCCACGACGATGTCGCCCTCGCGCGGATGGACCAACAGATCGTGGACCGGCTGTATCGGCATGTTCTGCTGCATCGAGGCCCAACTCTCGCCCGCGTCGAGCGACACGAAAACCCTCATCTCCGTGCCGAGAAACAGCAGGTTCGGGTTCTTGAAGTCTTCACGAATGACGTTGACCGGCTCGTTCGGAAGGCCGTTGGCGATCGGTGTCCATGTCTCGCCAAAGTCCTTGGTCATATAGACGAATGGCCGGAAGTCGTCGCGCCGGTAGCCTGTGTAGCTGACGTAGGCCGTTCCCGGATCATGGTTCGACGCCTCCACGCGGCTCACCCAGTACTCCGGGTTGCCGGGAATGTTGTCGTTGAGCTGCGTCCAGTCTCCGCCGCCGTTTTGCGTCACCCAGACGTTGCCGTCGTCGGTGCCGACCCACAGCAGACCGGGAACAATTGGCGATTCGTCGATCGTGGTGATCGTGCTGTACTGGATATTCCCCGTACCGCGGATCTTCTCCGGATCGTTGGTCGTCAGATCGGGGCTGATCTCCTCCCAGGTCTCGCCTCTGAAGGAGGATCTCAGTAGCACGTTCGCTGCGTGATAGATGACATCAGAGTCGTGCTGCGACACCAGAATGGGAGCATTCCAGTTCCACCGAAGCTGCTCTTCACCCTCCGCGCGCGAGTAGCGGATCGACTTGCGTTCGCCGGTCAGCAGGTCCAGGCGGGATAGGGGACCGAACTGTGACTCGTTGTACAGGTAGCGGTTGTTCGACCAGTCAACGACGTTGTACATACCGTCGCCACCACCGACACTCTCCCAATCCTCAAAGTAGATCGGGCCGCCATCACGCTTGGTGCTGGGGCCGCGCCACGAGCCGTTGTCTTGCAGGCCGCCATAGATGTTGTAGGGATACTCCATGTCGACGCCAACGGCGTAGTACTGCGCCAGAGGCATGTCGTCGGGGTGGTACCAGTTCAGCCCCCCGTCGAAGGAAACGCCCATGCCATGGTCGTAGCCCATGACCATGTGCTTGGAGTTCGCGGGGTTGATCCACAGCGCATGGTCATCGCCGCCGAACCTCCAGGCTCGCTCCCATGTGGCTCCACCATCTTTCGATTTCTGTGAGCCGGCACTGAGGACGAAAATGTGGTCGGGGTCGTTCGGATCGACGATGATGCGTCCGTAGTAGTAGGGCGGCGTACCGCCGACGCTGCGGTCCTCGGGGCTGACAGCGCGCCATGTGGCGCCAGCGTCATCGGAACGCCAGATGCGGTCGTTGACCGGGCGCACCTCAGGGGGCCGACCGTCGAGCAGCTCCTGGTAGCGGACGTCGTCGGAAACGCCCTCCGAGTTGGTATCTTCGATCACCGCATAGACGATGTCGGGATTCGACAGTGCGACGTCCAGGCCGATACGACCGAGCATGCCGCTCGGCAGGCCGTTGGTCAGCATGTCCCAGTTGTCGCCGCCGTCGGTGGTCTTGTAGATGCGGCTCCCGGGGCCACCTTCATTGAAGGTCCACGGCTTGCGCACCTTGTCATACGTGGCCGCGTAGAGCACATCCGGGTCGCGCGGATCCAAGACAACGTCGACTACGCCGATGTGGCGCGTCGTCTCGCCCTCGAAGTTGCCGCTCGGCTCGATGACATCGGTGAGCACGAGATCCCAGGTGCCGCCGCCATCGGTGGTCTTGTAGAGGCCTCGCTCCGGGTTGTCCGAATAGAGGTGGCCAAGAGCGGCGACGTAGACGACGTCGGGGTTGGTCGGATGAACGCGAATGCGACCGATGTGCTGCGACTCCGGCAGGCCCACATTTGTCCAGGTCACTCCGGCATCGGTGGTCTTGTAGATGCCGTTGCCCCAGTAGGCGCTGCGCGAGTTGTTGCCTTCACCGGTACCGAGATAGAGGATGTCGGGATCAGAGGGCGCGACCGCCACGGCACCGACCGAGAAAATATCGTCGATGTCGAAAATCGACTCCCAGGTGAGGCCGTTGTTGACGCTCTTCCACAGACCACCCGAGGCCGTCGCTGCGTAGATCGTCGTCGTGTCCTGGAGCGGAATGGCGTAGTCGACAAAACGGCCACCCTGGCGCATCGGCCCGATCTGCCGGTATTGAACGGCGCGCAGCAGATCCTCAGTAGCCTTCACCTGCTGGGGAGCCTCGGCACTCGGGGAGGGCGACGCGTTGGTGCTGGCGAGGGGCAGTAGTGCAAAAAGCAGCACCGCGATGCCGCAGGAACGGAACATCCTACTGGCTGAGTTCATGGAACACACTCCTCCCGGGGACGCACCTACACCCTCTGTCGCCGTTCGGGAGCCATGACCGAGGGTCCGGCAACCGTGCAGGCGGAGGAACGCAGGTCGAGCGCGGGGACTTGAAGAGTGAGAGAGGGACAGAGACAGGGGTGGAGCGAGCGCAAGTTGGGGAGAGCGCCAATGAGTGCCTCCGTGAATGCCGCAGAAACTGGGGCAGCCTTGATTCCTTCGCAGCGATCGTAACAACCATGTGCCCGACACGCTACGCAGGAGAAACGGCCTCAGGCGCGTTTTTACATCCTTTACATCCCTCCCGAATGAGGTTCCCGGGCCTTTTCGGCACGGGCATATCCGTGACCGCAGCAGGAAAGCGCTGAGAAATGCGGGCTAGACGTCGAAGGCCATCACCCGATCTATCCAAGCTCGGGTCCGGTCGCGACCTTCGGGAAGGGTGGCGAATCCCGCCTTCTCGGTGCGGAAGACCACGGGAGCAGCGGTGATGTCGGCCGCGGTGATCTCGTCGCCCATCAGCCACTCTCGGCCCGAGAGGCGATCCTCGAGCCTGGCCGTGGCGTCAGAAAAGAGCTCCTGAGCGTGAGCGGCCACTTCCGCATCTTCCTCCCCCGCGAGGCGCAATGGCAGCATCATCTTCATCGCCGCCGCGAGCTCGGCCCGGGCGAATCCCTCCCACTCCTCGATCTCCCATATCCGCTCGCGCGAACCAGCGAAGAGCCTGGGCGTGTCGGGGAAGTTGGCATCGAGGTAGCGCAAGATCGCGGCCGAGTCGAAAAGCACACTACCGCCATGAACCATGACCGGCGTCAGGGGCTGACCCGATAGTCGTTCAATCTCACTGCGATCTGAGGGATCGATGGTCTCGAAGGTGAAGGGGATGCCCTTGTGCTTCAGAGCAATGCGGACCTTCATGTTGTTGGAGGTCTCGAAACCGTAAACTGTGATGTGTTCGGCCATGTGTGCACCTCGTCGGGACTCGGTAACTCGGGCGACCGTGCTAGCGACGGCCTGGGCGGCAGAATGGGCAACGGAGAACCGTCCGTCGGTTATTATGCGTGTAGCATCTCCCGTTGCTCGCCGCCACTACCCTCTGCATTGTCGTGTGGTGCAGAATGGGGCGCGCGCTGGGAGATTGGTGGCAATTTCAAGGGGGCAAGGCTTTCCTGTGAACCTTCGGGGGATCTTTTCTGACATCCGTGGCTTCCTGCTGCACCGGCCGAAGATCCCGACGCTCATCGAGTTCGAGACCGAGGCCGCGCGGGAGGACTACAGCGGGCGAATCCTGCAGCGAATCGGCATGGATGTCAGCGAGTATGCCGTGCTGAACATTCACCGGATCGGGATCGAGGCGCCCGTCCGCCTTGTCTTTGAAGAGCTGATGAGTTGGGACAGCGATTCCACGACCTGGCCCAATCATCTCGCCCTCGTGGAGCGCATCGACGGGAACATCGAGCACGTCGATGTGTTTCTGCTCGGAAGGAAGAGGACCCTGTTTGGAATCTGGAATGGCTTTCTGGGGCTTCGCTTCATCCCGCTGTTCCGCATGGATGCTCTGGAGATCCGTGACACTCCCGTGTCAGCCGATTTCGACAATGCCCGCTACCTGCTCTACGGATGCAGCGGCGGCTACCCGATTGGCATCTTCGTTCTCTATGCGCGATCACCGATCGTCGATCGCGGCGAGGTCGAGCAGACGCAGCTCTTCTCGGGTGTAGGGTTCAACTTCTACGGCGACATGAACTGGGGAGGGCCGAGGATTGTTAACCTGGCCTGGGAGAAGGTTCACAACCGCGTCACCGGTCACGTTCTCAACAGGATCAAGGAACGGTGCGAGAGCGACTTTCGGGAGGTACGCGGTGAATCCTGACGGCGTGGTGCGGTGAGGCCGTGCTGCGCTCGGGAATAGAACCCATGTGCGAGTGACCGTGGAGCCATGACAACTCTCATCGGATATCTCATTCCCATCGTCATCGCGGACATCGTCAATCCGGTCCTCCTCGCGGCAGTGGTCTACGCATTAGCCAGCCGCCGCCCCTACGCGACATCGCTCTCCGTTCTGGCGGGGTGGTTCACGGTCTATCTGCTCGCCGGAGTGATTCTGGCCGAGACGATCGATTGGATCGCCGCCCGGTTGGCGAGTCCGGGGCCGATCGAGTTCAGCGTGCAGCTGGTGGTCGGTGTTCTTTCGTTGTGGGCCGGATTCGAGGCGGTTCGGTCGAGCTCGCCTCCCAAGAGGGCCGCCAGGAAGACCGAGTTCAACGAAAGCAGCAGCTTGGGAGTGGGGGCCGCCTTCATCCTCGGCGCCTCCATCAACCTCATTGGGTTGCCGTTCGCCGTCCCCTACTTTGCTGCCGTCAACCAGATCGTCAAGGCCGATCCCGAATACGTAACCGGCCTGTTCGTGCTCATTCTGTACAACCTGCTCTACATCCTGCCGTTCCTCGCAGTGATTGTCGTGCAGGCGATCTTCCGCGAGCAAAGCCGACCGTTGCTGGATTGGCTCAGCGCCTGGATGGACCGCATCGGCAATGTCCTTTTGCCTGGTCTGCTCCTGCTGCTCGGCGGCGTACTCTTTCTCGACGCCCTCGTCTACTTCATCACCGGCGCACCGCTGATTCCGCAACAGTAGTCGGAGGCGAGCGGTCGTTCGGCGTGGGAAGCACCGCCTTCAGGCTCGCCCGACGTAACCCGGCTAGCTCTTCTCGCGACTGAAGATCAGATGGGTGTGCATTGCCAGCATCTCTCTATAAGCAGCTTTGAGATCCCAGCCTTGCGCTCCCTTCTCCGCCAGGATGCTCATCAATTTCTCTTCCCAGCTCTTTTTGAAGAATTCATCTCTAAAGCGATGTTTCATCCTGACATGGGCGAATTCATGCTGTTTCATCACGGTCGCTCCAGCGCGCTTTGCTCTTCGCTCTTGATGAGGACTTTTTCACGGTGGGCAGTGCCTCCTTTCGGGGAGCCGCAATTCACTCCGGTCGACATGGCCGGCCCCTACTCCGCTCTCAATGCCTCCACAGGGTCGACCCGCGAAGCGCGCAAAATCGGCAAGGTGATCGCAGAAAACGCGACAGCCACCATCACGAACGCTGCCACGGTTACGTACAACGGGTTCAGCGCGTTGATGCCGTAGACCATGCTGCGCGTAATGGCCGCGGCGGCGAATGCACCGAGCCAGCCGAGCATCAGGCCGGGCCCCACTAGCCAGCATGCGCGCCCGATGAAGTGCAGGAACACGAGCTTTCTGTCCGCGCCCAGAGCCACACGCACGCCGATCTCGTGGGTGCGCTGCGTCACGGCGTACGACATGACGCCGTAGGTGCCCGCGATGATGAGGATCAGCGCCGTGCCCGCGAACAGCCCGACCAGCAGCATCGAGAAACGCCGCCGCCCGGTGCTGTCGTGCAGGATCTCTCCCATCGTGTAGGGGGCTGCCATGGGGATTTCTTCGTCGATCTCCCGCACGACGTTGCGGATCATCCCGACGACCGAATCCGGATCGCCGTCGACCCGGACCACTAGCCGCATCCCCCCTGCCGTCCCCCAAACCTCGGCCGTGTAGGGAAAATACATCTCCGGCAGAGCCCTTCGCTCGGCGCCCCACTGGCGCGTGTCCTCCACGACTCCGACGACACGGGCACGGTAGTACTCATTGGCTGTGCCAGGGCGCACCAGCTTGCCGAGAGGATCGTCGTCCGGCCACATCTCCTCGGCCATGGTGCGGTTGATCACCAGCGCCAACTCGCCCGGTAGCACGTCGAGATCTTCGGCGTGCGCCGTCTCGCGAGCGGCCGCACCCATGTCCAGGTCGGCCCGCGTGAGAGTGTGGCCGGCGAGGAGTGTGATCCCCATCGCCTCGTGGTAGCCATCGTCGACGAACGAATGCTCGACCAGGTGATACTGCTCTGTCGGGTCGAAGACCTCGTCATTGACGAGAACACCTCCATTGGTGCCACCGCGCAGCGGCAGCTTGTTGGTGATGCCTGCCTGGACGACTCCGGGCAACCCGCGCACTCTCTCGAGCAGGGTCTGATGGAAGGTACGTCGCTGGTGGATCTCCTCGTAGGCTGGACCACTGAGCGATATGCCCGCGGCAATGACCTGATCGGTGTCGAAGTTCAGGTCCTGGGAAATCACATTGAGGTAGCTGGCCCAAAGCAGCACGGCGACGTTCACCAGGATGAAACCGATAGCGACCTGTGCGGCGACCAGCGCCCCCAGGAGGCTGTTGCGCCTGCGGCTACCGCCGCGGCCGAGCCGTCCCTCCTTCAGCACGCCCACCAGATCGCTGCGCAATGTGAACAGAGCGGGAGCTAGTCCGAAGAGCACTCCGGTGGCAACGGTCACGATCGCGGCGAAGGTGAGAACCGCGGAGTCCACCCGGATGCCGTCAACGCGCGGGATGTTGTCCGGCAAAATGGCGCGCAGCGCGTCCACTCCCCAGTAGGCCACAACCACGCCGGCCAGCCCACCGATGACAGAAAGGAACAAGCTCTCGGTCAACAGCTGGCGCACGAGACGGCGCCGGCCGGCTCCCATCGAGGAACGAATAGCCAGCTCGGGCAACCTGCCCGTTCCTCGTGCCAGGAGCATGCTGGCCACGTTGGCACAGGCAATCAGCAGCACGAAGAACACGATCATGAGCAGAAAGACAAGGGTCGAGCTGATGCCCCCCAGCGTCCGCTGCATCATGGGCTCGACGTAGGCGTCGACAATGGCGTTGGTGTCCGGATAGGTCTCCCCGAGCTGCAACGCGATCCCGTGCAGCTCGGCATCCGCTTCCGGCTCCGCGATGCCGTCCGCGAGACGGGCAATTCCGCCGAACGAGTGGGAACCTCTCCCAGAGCCGTCGCGCGGTAGAACCAGCGGCGCCCAAATCTGGCTATCGTCGCGGCCACCCCATGGCGTCGGGAACTCGAACTCCTCGGGCATGATGGCGATGATCTCGTGTGGCTCGCCATTGATGTTGACCGCGCGGCCAACGACATCGTCTTCACCGCCGAACTGCCGCTGCCAGAGACCATGGCTGAGGATGACTACCCTCTCGTTTCCCTCGAACTCTTCATCCTCGGTGAAAAGCCTCCCCTCGGCCGGCGCGATGCCCAGCACGTTGAAAAGGCTCGCGGTAACGCGGTTACCGCGGATCCTGACCGGCTCACCCCCGCCCGCAAGGTTGAACCAGCGGTTAGCGAGGATGCCGATATCCTCGAGGGTTTCCGTCTGCTCTCGGATGTCGAGGTAATCGGGCCCGGTGAGGGGCTGGTACCAGCGCTCCTCGGGTGGCGTTTGCCACACGGCCACCAACCGTTCCGGCTCTGGGAAGGGCAATTCACGCAACACGACACCCTTGAGCACGGAGAAGATCGCCACGTTGCCGCCGATGCCTACGGCCAGCGTGAGCACGATCAGCGCGGAGAAGCCAGGCCGCCGGGCAATCTGTCTCAGTGCGAAGCGCAGGTCGTGTCCGAGCGTGTCGAACAAGTACCCGATGCCTCCAGTTTTGCTCGAGGACCGGCGCCCGCCACCTGGATCTCCAGACCCGCTCGCCGGCAAGCCTTTCACGCCGCTCACCCAGTAACGGTCGCGGCTGAACAGGCGGCCGAAAGACGAGCGGGAGGCCAGCCCTAGCGCGTTGCGCCAGTACCAGAGCTTCGCTCGCACCGCCGACTCGGCCTGGGCCCGCCGGGAGTGCTCCTCTGAGAAGTCGCCGAGAATCGAATCGCGGAGAGTCCCATCGGGCAGACTGAGGCGGAGGAAGAGCCGTGGAAACAGGGGCGGGGGAATCGAGCGGCCGGTCATCGGGAGCCTCCCGAGATCGTACCCTCGAGCCCTTCCGCGAGAGCGCCCAGAGCCTCCTGTGTGATGCGGAGCGCTTCCATTCCTGCCTCTGTGAGCGCGAAGCGTCGCTTCGGAGCCCCGCCACGCCCTTCATGAGAGGTGCCCCCGTCGATGTTCCACCCCAGCAACCCCTTCTTCTCTAGCCGGTTAAGGGTCGTGTAGAGGGCACCGCGCGACACGCTTCGTCCAGCGCTGTCTTCCAGCACGCGGGCCACATCGACTGCATGTGCTTCATCTTCGAGGCGTAGAATGGCAAGGAGGATCATCTGCTCCAGGTCCCCCAGAAAAGTTTTCTTGTAGCGACGGGCTGCCATGTTCTGCCTCCGTGTGGTCACCAGTGGGAGCGTGTCAGAGTACGATAATTAGTCAGTGTCTACATTTTATACTGCCAGGTCTTGAAAAAGGTTGCAAGAGATTTGAAGAGATTCAAAGGAAGGGCGATCAGTGGGGGCTGGTTGGTGCTTGCCCTGCTCCTTATTGCGTCTGCCGATGTGGCGGCTTCCCGGTCCGTATTGGACGGCGGGCTACGGGCCGCGGGCCGCGACGCGATGCTCGTGCAGGATCCCGGGGCCGAGGTCGTCATCAGCGTAGAGCAATTAGCTGAGCACGTTCTGCTCGCGCGCGTAGGAGATCAGCCGGAAATCGGCCAGGTGATCCTCAACAACGTCGTGGCGATCGGCGCCTCGTCTGGAATCTCGGTGGTGGATACCGGCTACTTCCCACAATCTGCCTACCGACTCCGCGAGCTACTCGCTGACGCGCTTGCCAGCGAGAGCTTCGAGTACGTCGTCAACACGCATTGGCACTGGGACCATCACAACGGCAATCAGGCCTTCACGGACGCAGCTATCATCGCGCACGAGGGCATTGTCCCGGCACTGGAGCTATTCGAGAGGGACATTGACTCCTTTCTCGCGCAACGTCGTGAACGGCTGAGTGCATGGACACAGACACTCTCGTCGGCTGCCGAAGGTTCGCCGGAGGCGCTCGAGGCAAGAGGCTGGGCATTCGCCCACGCCAGGTTCTTGCAAGAGGTCGAGGCCGGCTACGAGGTCGTCTACCCGGATATCACCTTCACCGATGCGTTGACGCTGCGCTTGCGCGACCTCGGAGAACCGCTCGACGTCGAGCTTCTCGCAATGCCATCGTTCCACTCTGATCACGACGTTCTAGTAGTGGTGCCCGATGAAGGGGTCGCGGCTTTGGGTGATCTCTTCTTCCCCGGCGAGGTTCCGCTCATCTCGACCGACTACGTGACAGATCTGTCCGCCTTCGTTCGCAGGATGTCGGAGATCCTCGCAGCCTATACTTCCGTCGATCTGTTCGTCCCGGGACATGGCCGCCTGATGAGCCGCGATGAGGTCGTTGTCATGGTGCGCTACCTCGATGAAATCGTTCAGGCGGTGGAGGAGTGTCGAGCAGCCGATATGGACCTGACCGGGGCGAAGCGAGCCCTCTCCATCGAAAACAGGTTTCTCTTCATGCACGGTCTCGGCGACCCGGCCACTCACGAGGTGAACCTGGAGACCCTTTGGAATGGACTCTGACAAGTCACGAGTCTCTCCAAGACTGATCGTCAGCTCAGACGTGCGACGCCCGGCTCGTGGTAGCTTGACACATACGCATAAATTGGATTGTGTAGTCTTGTTTGTGTGCGGTGCAATTCTGTCCGGGCAAGGTGTTTGTCCGAGGAGGGATCCATGACTCGGCTTTTTGAGGGAAGGCCTTGGGTTCGCTCCGTAGCGATTGCGGTGGCCCTCTCCTTCTTGGGACTGGGAGTGATGAGCTGCGGCGGCGACACTCAGACCGAGCCGGACGACGCCGGCGGTGGACTCGTCATCGACGCTGACGGTAAGACACCGATTTGCCACTACCAGCAGGACATCGGTACTTGGACTTTGACGCGTCTTTCGCTGGAAGCGGCGCTCGAGCACCTAGCCAAGCACGATGATGCGGTGCCGGGTGGCCTCACGGCGATCACAAAGACGCGACTCGACAGCCAGTGCAAGCGTGTCTCCTGACGTGGAGGCTTGATCGTTAGCGGAGCGGATGGGTAGGCGGGTCGAATCCGACTTGCGTGGCCGCTACTCGATGCGTGTTGTCTTCTGCCCGGGCGAGGCCCTCGTCCGAGGAGGGATCCATGAAACGGATTCTCAAGGAATATCTCTGGGTTCGCTCGGTGATGGTCGTGGCGATCATCACTCTCTGTGCACTGGCGGCAGTCGGGTGTACCAAAAACTCCTCGCCGACCGCACCGGAAGCAAATGCCGGCGGATCGGTTGTGACCTGGATGGCGGGTTAATCGTCTGGATCGTGGTAGCTGTCGATGGCGATCTTGTAGGTGCCGTCGGGCTGGCGCTGCCATACCAGCACGAAGTCGACGACTGAGGTGTGCTCCTCGAGCCCCTCCAGGTAAGTCAGGAAAGACCGCCCGGTCTGGTGCACGATGTCTGCGGTGCCCGTGATCTCGCGCACCTCGAGAGTCCAATTCACGGGGTCGGAGATCTCCTGCCAGTACTCGGTGATCGCGGCGCCTCCTTCGAGGCGTGTGGCCGGACCGATCATCAGGGCATTGTCGGCATAGAAACCCGCCACCGCCTGTAGATCACCATTGCGGAAGGCTCGCTCCATCTCGCGGTTGAGGCCGGCAATCTCGCGGTGCACTCGCATCCGCTCCAGCCACGCCTCGCCCTCAGCAACACGATCCGTCTCGTTGAGCTCAACATCGAGCGCGTCCACCAAGTCTCTCAGTAGTGCGGTAGTCGGCGGGCTGTAACTCGTCGTGCGCAGCGTCGCGATGCCAACGCCGGATCCGAGCTCGAATTGAAGCCCGGCATTGTAGCCCGCCACCGATCCCCCATGACCAACGATCTTCTGCCCATCGACCTGAAAGACCGAGAAGCCGAGTCCATAGCCCTCCGCCGGGGCCTGAGGTGTCGTCATCTCTTCTCGACTCGCATCCGAGAGGATCTGCGCCGGGGAGGCTCCCATCATCGCCGCTGCGAACTTGGCCAGATCACCGACGGTCGAGTAGATGCCGCCGTTGGGAACCTTGTAGCCACGACCGAAATGCTCGCGCGTCGCTTGCTCAGCGCTCACGCGACCATCATCACGGGACCGTGCGTATCCGACCGACAGCCGCTCGTTCACCTCCGGCTCATTGACGATGAACGTGCTCCTGGTCATTCCGAGCGGCCTGAAGATCTGCTCGGTGACGAGATCCATGAAGGGAATCCCCGCCGCCCGCGCACTGGCCAGCCCCAACATTCCGAAGCCGATGTTCGAGTACGAGTACTCCGTGCCCGGCGGCGTCTTGAATGACGTGTGGGGAATCGATTCGAGGATCTTCTCCTCCCATAGGTAGATCGAGCCCGCTGCCGCGCCCTCGAGCTCAGGCTCGCGGATCAGGCCGGCAGTGTGGCTGGCGATCCGGCGGAAGGTCACTTCCTCGATGCCGATCGGTGGGTCCACCAACCCAGAAATCTCGGGAAAGTAGTTCACGACCGGGTCATCGAGCTCGAAGAGCCCTCTTTCCACCAACTGCATCATCAACACGGCGGTGAAGGACTTCGAGATCGACCCTGTGCGACCGATCGTCTCCGGCGTGCATGCGAGGCGTTTCTCGATGTCGGCCCACCCATAGCCGCGCTCCCATAACACGTCGTTGCCAATGAACACGGCGATCGAAACACAGCCCGCACCGTCATCGGCAACCCCGCGGGCAACTTCGGCGTCGAAGCGAGCGATCGCGGCCTCGAAGGGGTTGAACTGTGGAGCCAGGGCAGGCATGCCGCTGGCACGCCAGCCTGCAGTGACCACCAGAAAAGCAACCAATACGGCCGAGGACTTGCGACAGCGCGGGAATCTCAGGAGGTGGCTCATCGCACCCTCACGCATGCAATTGAAGAAGGACTCTGCATCGCGAGGAGTCTACCCGTTGCGCATGCCCGGCCGCATCGGACCTTGGGTCTTCCTTGCGCTTCGATGTCACTATTGTATACACTATGACTACAAAGGAGACATCGACATGCCCAAGAGCTTCTTCATCGGTGAGTTTGAGCAACTCGTACTTCTGAACCTCCTGCAACTCGGCGATGAGGCCTACGCCCTCCCCCTACGCAATCGACTCGACGATGTGACGGGCAGAAAGGTAGCGCGCGGCGCACTCTATCGCACGCTCGAGCGGCTCGAGCAAAAGAATCTGCTCGAATGGGAGCTCGAGGATAACGTCTCCAGCCGTGGCGGCCACCCGCGACGCAAGTACGGAGTTACCGCCGACGGGGTCGCGGCCCTGAAAGCCGCTCGGGAAGCCCTGCTCGAGTTGTGGTCCGGTCTCGAGGAGGTTCTCGAATGAGACACACTGCCACTTTAGGTGGCGACTCTCCGACCAAAGGCGGGAGTGTCCGCCCACCTCGACTGTTCTACCACCTGCTCCGGCGCTGCCTGCCCCAGGGCTCGGCCGGCGCTTCGATCCTTGGAGATCTTCACGAAGAATATGCAGCCTTCCGGCCACGCGCCCTCCGTGGGTTCTGGTACGTCAGTATCGCGCTTTGGATGTCAGGGGGCTCCATGTACTCTCGCTGGCGACGCCGTGGCCCATCTCGTGAGAACCCCTCTCGCGCTCGCGCGAGCGTCTTCGATCAGTCGCTCCAGGATCTCCGCTTCGCTCTTCGGATGCTCCTCAAGAGGCCGGGCTTCGCCATCGTCGTGTGTTCGACCCTGGCTCTGGGCATCGGCGCCAACACCGCTTTGTTCAGCGTGCTCTATGGCGTGCTGCTACACCCACTTCCTTACGAGGAACCGGACCGGCTCGTGCGTCTATGGGAGGGGAACACCGACCTCGGCTGGGAGTACAACTACTTCCCGGCGGCGGACCTGGGAGATCTCCGAGAACAGAATCAGACGTTCGAGGCGATCGCCATGTTCGCGCCGGAATACGGCACGCTGGATCAGTACGGCGAGCCCCAACGAATCCAGGTTAATGTTGTCACCGCCGATTACTTCAGCGTGCTGGGGGCTCAACCGCAGATCGGCAGGATGCTGCGCCCTGAGGACGAGATTCTCGAGGGCGAGGCCATGGCGGTCCTCAGCCATGGCGGCTGGCAACGTCTGTTCGGGAGCGATCCGGAAGTTGTGGGGAGCAGGATCACCCTCAATCGGGAGAGCTTCACCGTCGTCGGGGTCCTGCGGGCCGATTTTCGCCCCATTATTGGGGAACCGGAGTTGTGGGTCCCTCTGCGCCTTTCGCCGGAGAGTTTGCAGAAAAGGACCAACCACTTTCTCCTTGGCATCGGAAGACTGCGTTCAGGGATCAGCATCGATCAGGCGAGGGCCGACCTCGAAACGATCAACGCGCGCCTTGTGGAGCAGTACCCAGACGTGAAGACCGGCGATTATGCCAATCTCGTGCCTTTGCGGGAGACGATCGTCGCAGATGCCCGCCCGGCGCTTCTGCTGATCATGGGGGCGGCAGCCCTGGTGCTCCTGATTGGCTGCGCCAATGTCGCCAACCTCTTTCTCTCTCGTGCCATTGCCCGGAGGCGCGAATTGGCCGTGCGCGCCGCGCTCGGAGCGGGTCGCAGCCGAATCGTCCGTCAGCTTGGCATCGAGAGCCTGGTACTGGCCTTCTTCGGCGGCGCCGCGGGGCTGGTTCTTGCATACGTCGGCGTCCAATCGCTTCTGGCCCTGGAGCCCGGCAACCTGCCGCGCACCGAGGCCATCTCGACGAGCGCCCCCGTGCTGGTCTTCTGCATGTTGGTCTCCGTCGCGGCCAGCTTGCTGTTCGGGATCGCGCCGGCCCTCCTGGCCTCACGCGCCAATCTCGCGGCCTCCCTGAAGGAGGCCGGAGGGGCCACCAGCCAATCCGGTGCCACGCGCCGCTCCAAGGACGTCCTCGCCGTCGTGCAGATGGCCATGGCTATCGTGTTGCTGATCGGGGC
>CALAKE010000190.1 GCA_937922775.1 uncultured bacterium
CTGGTCGCCGGACGGATCGACAATCGCCTTCACCGCACAGGGAGTCATTTGGACCATCGAGTCAGACAGTGGGACCCTGACCCAGGTTTACTCACAGGAGGGCCGCTGGGCCAGAGCCTTCGCTTGGTCCCCAGATGGATCGCGTATTGCCATCGACGTCGCCGCCGTCGCGATGCGTCAGAGGGACATCTGGATCGTCGCACTCGACGAGTCGCCTGCCGTTCGACTGACGGACTACCCGGGGGAGGAAACGAACCCACACTGGTCGCCCGACGGATCGATGATCGCCTTCATGTCGGACCGCAGCGGTAACCGGGATATCTGGGTGATTCCGCCCGAAGGTGGCGCCGCCAGGCAGGTCACTTTCCATCCCGGGACCGACCGAAATCCGCGCTGGTCACCGGATGGGACGAAGCTCGCTTTCGCCTCGGATCGAGACGGCAGCCTGGATATTTGGACTATCGATATGAAGATGCAGCTCGGGGCACCGGCTGAGGACAGGCGACAGGGATCCGGAACCGAGAGACCGGCGCGACGACCGGGGGCGGGAAGTTGATTGGGTGGTCAGAGAACACCGAGCCATGATCAATATCGTCGCCATCAGTGATACCCACTCGAAGCACCGGGCTCTTGACGTTCCCCCGGGCGAGATCCTCGTGCACGCAGGCGACCTCACGAACATGGGCAGCCTCGAGGATGTCGCCGAATTCAATGAATGGCTCGGCTCCTTGCCTCACCCACACAAGATCGTCATCGCGGGCAATCATGACTTCTGTTTTGAGCGCGACCTCGAAGCAAGCGAGCCGTTGTTGACCAACTGCATCTATCTGCAAGACTCGGCGGCGACGGTGCTCGGAGTCCGCTTCTGGGGCAGCCCGTGGCAGCCTTGGTTCTTCAACTGGGCCTTCAATTTGCAGCGCGGCGAGGAGATCCGTCGAAAATGGGACCTCATCCCCGATAACACGGATGTGCTGATCACCCACGGCCCCCCGCATGGGTATGGTGACCGGACCAGGAGCGGCGATCTCGTTGGCTGCCAGGACTTGCTCGAGGTCGTCGAGCGTATTCGCCCGAGGTTGCACGTCTACGGCCATATCCATGAGGGATACGGGCTCAGCTCCAACGACCACACAACGATGGTGAACGCGAGCAACTGCGATTATTCCTACGATCCCGTGAACCCCCCGGTTGTTTTTGAATATGATCCGCGTTGGAAGGCCGAGAGGCGCGGAGTAGGAACCGAAGTCTGAGCGCCCAACGACGGCCGAACCAACTGAGACGAGCGTGGCGGGAATGAGGCTATCGAGGGCGTTCGGAGTGGGCCCCAGCGGGATCGTGCTGAGCGCGATCCTCATGGGCGCAGCCATCTGGGTGAAGCCCTACCTTCCTCTGCCGGAGCTATTCGCCGACCCCACGATCCCCAAGGTGGCTCTGGCTGTCGGCGTTACCTTTTCCATTCTGATGGTTATTTGGTCGCTGCGTTCCTTGCCGGTTACCGCCCGTGGACAAGGAGTTTGCACGAGAGGAGCCTATCGATATTTGCGACACCCTGTTTATGCGGCGTTCAGCTCGATCGGCGCGCTAGGTTTGGCCTTGTACTACAACCACCCAGTCTTCCTCCTCTGGTTCGTGGCCGTTCAGTTGCTCTGGCACTGGCTGGTCCGGTTCGAGGAACAAATGATGCTCGAGGAGTTCGGCGAGGAATACGTGCTCTACATGCAGCGCACGGGGCGGCTCTTTCCCCGCCTCCGACGTCGGCGCGGGAATCCATGACCATGCACGGCCAGGAGTCGGGGTTGGAGCCTGCAATGAATCTGAGGCCGGCGGCGTCAGCAGACTTGACGACTATCAAGAGGTTGCTCACCGAGGCTCGGCTTCCAGCCTCCGGAATAGAGGATTACCTCGAGACCTTCGTCGTGGTCGAGATCTGTACTGATGGCGTCGTGGCGAACGTCGGGGATCATCCGGGTAGGGGCAATCTCGCAGCCGTGGGTGGCCTCGAGATCCACGGGCGGTTCGCCCTGCTGCGGTCGCTCGCCGTAGAGGCAGGACATCGCCAGCAGGGAATCGCCTCGATAATTTGTGACCGGTTGGAAAAGGATGCAGCCCGCCGAGGAATCAGACAGGTTTACCTTCTTACGGAGACTGCAGAGTCGTTCTTCTCGAATCGCGGCTATGCGGTAGCCGCTCGCGAGGATGCCCCGGCAGAAATAGCCGCTACTGAGGAGTTCACGACACTCTGCCCGGACTCTGCTGTGCTCATGGTGCGGACGTGCTGAAGAGAATCGCTCAACTGGGAGGCATCCTCATTTTCATCAGTGGCGTGGTCAACCTTCTGCTTGGCATCCAAGTCGGCGCAATCGTCTACGAGATCTACCCGGGTGGACGGTTGGGACACGTCGGGATCGTCAGCGGCATGGTGGCGATGGCGATGGGGGTCCTGCTCGTGCACGTTGCCGCGCCGCGACTCGGTCGGGTGCAAGACGCGGACGCCCCACTCGATAGCGGGTCGGAGGAAAAACGCCGACAGAGGGGCGCTCTTCTGGTTTTTTCTTTTGGGCTCATGGGCGCGATCACCGGAGCGCTGTACGTCGGCACGGCGGGCATGGCGTTGTGTTGTGTGGCTTCCGGATGGGCTTTCTTCAGGAGAGATTCGTAAGGTGAAGCGATGTTGAACGTCGTGTACTACGTCGCTTGCGGTCTTGTCGGCTTCATCGCTCCGGGCAGCAGGCTTCCGGTTGTCGCCCGAGCGACCGAGCCCCCTGGCCGAGGGTCGGATCGAGATCAATGGTGATTGAATTCCGGCAATAGCTTCAGCGGCCGCGAGGCCCCAGATGTGAGGCCACTAGAATGGCTGCCGCGGTGAAGGCCGCGATCGGCTGCAGCCAAACGAGCGAACGGTCGATCCCGAGCGTCTCCTTCAGCAGATTGCGATAGGTGAGGGACATCCCTATGTGAGCAGCGCCCGCGATCAGTACGCCTGTCCACGGAGATGAGCTGATCGGCGATGACAGCAGCAGAGCCGCGGGGACCATCAGCAGCCAAGGGATCGCGAAGACGATCACTAGGAGAGCAGCCCCGATCAGCGAACGCGCGAGACTGCGCGACAGAGCCGAGTCAAAACAGTTCGTCAGCGATTGCCACATGCGCGGGAAGCTCGAGATCGTTTGCACCACAGCCAGCTCGTGACCGCGAAGGAACAATGGCGCGTAGCCGCCGTGCTGGAGCGAACGGATCAGCGCCACGTCTTCGAGGGGTTCGTCGCGAATGGCGGCGTGCCCTCTGACAGCCTTGTAGGCCGATCTTTGGACCAACAGGAAAGGGCCGTTAGAGCGAGCCGAGGTCGGCTCCGACTTCTCGAGTGCCCGGGCCGGAAAGACCAACAAGGCAAGCTGTGCGACAAGAGGCATGAAGATACGTTCCCAAGTGCCGGTAGCGGTCAAGCCCGGCACGATTGTGACCAGGTCCGCCTGCCGCCGCCAGGCCGCCGCCATCGCGCGACGCAGCGCCTTGTTCTTGAGCACGACGCTGTCGTCGATGAACATGAGCCAGGGGTGCCTCGTCTCCTGATAGCCGAGAAGGAAGGAGTGGGACCTACGGGTCCAGCCTTTGGCGGGGCTAACGCCGGGGAGGATTCTCATGCGGGGATCGGGCGCGAGACGCCTCGAAGAGCCCTTCCCGCCAATGCCCGGCCGGTCTTCAATGACGATGAGCTCGAGATCGGGGTAGTCCTGGGACAGAACCGAGGCGACCGCCGGCTCGGCAGCGAGCTCGGCATCCTCGAGGAGGAGGACTACACTCACGGGGTGAAGGGATTGCCGAGGCACTTCCTCGTCGGAGGGCGGCTCTGGGAGGGAGCGCAGGGCGCGGACCTGCCAAGTGAACGCCGCGAGGAGCGCGGCAAGCGCGAAGACATCCAGAATGAATGCAGTAGCGGCCACCCGGACCACCCCCCGACGCACCTAGGTTGCCAGACTGCACACCACAAGTGGCCGCATTCGGCCCCCCTCACAGCCTGCCCTGTCTCGTGCTAGGGAACCGGATTTCGAGGGTGCGAAGCAAACCCTTTTTACCGCGCCCTCCAGGCCGCTATGATCTCGGCCTCACGGGCCATCAGCGAGCGAGGCCCCGACTCCATTCGCTCTCGGCGCTCCTGCTGCACTGCATCCGAGTACCACCAGTCATGGATGTCCCTGACGCTGTCGGCAAGCGGCCTGAAGGTCAGGCCATTGGCGATCGCGCTCTGGTTGTTCACCCGGGCGGAGCCGTAGTTGTCCCCCGTTGGCCGGATCCACGGGATCGAGTAGCCCACACCGTGTTCCTGAAGGAACTCGTAGTCGGGAATCATCACGAAGGAGGCAGCCGAGCTGAAGGCGGCGTGCGCACCATAGACGAACGCATGCATGCCTGTCGCCGAGGCGGGTCCAACGGCGTTGAAGGTCCCGATGCCGCGGCTCTCGATCAAGCGGATCATCCAGTCGGCTACATCTCGAACGTCGATGTACTGAACTGGATCCTTGCCCTGGCCGGGCACCATGATCTCGCCGCCACGGCTCAGCCGAACCGGCCAGTACGTGAAGCGGTCCGTACGGTCAGCGGGCCCCATCATGTAGGTCGGGCGGACCGTGATCGTCCGATCGGCGCCGAACTCTCGACGAGCCTCGATCTCGGAGTTGGCCTTCATGACGCCAAAGCCGTATTCCATCTCTTGCTCGTCGTCGATGCCGGCCGGAACCTCTAGCACCAACTCGGTTTCTTCGCCGATGTCTGCGCCCAGGTACGGGTAGTACACGCCGGTCGAAGACGTGTAGAGGTAGACGTCGGCGCTGTCGCGAAGAAGGCGGGCCGAATCGCGGGTCCATGCAACTCGACTGCCAGAGTTGTCGATCACCGCATCCCACGTTCGACCTTTCAGCGCCTCGAGATTGTCTTCGCGGTCACCGATGAGGTGCTCGACGTCTTTGAAGAGGCCTTGGTGAACCGTCGGCTCGGTCCGCCCGCGGGTGAAAATCGTGATGGAATGCCCTCGCTTCATCGCATAGGCGATCTGGTGTGGGCCGAGAAAGCTGGTGCCGCCCAGAATGAGAATGCGGAGCGGATGAGATGACCCGCGAGGCGGTGGCGACGAACCGAGCCCCATTGCCCGCGCCGAGTCGAGGGACGGCGCACCCAGTACGGAAATCGCCGCACCGGCTCTGACGCCTGTGGTGAGAAACTCTCGTCTGTTCTTGATCATGTGCCGGTGGCCTCTCGTGGTAGCCGCAATCTGAAATAGCTGGGCCCGGGTCCGAGGTCAGCAGGTCCGAATCCGCGGGCAGCAAGCCCTGGTCCGAAGGCGGCCAGCCGCTTTTCGAGCGTAGAGCAGTCCGCAGGAAGTCTGCAAGCTGACGAAACCTCGCTGCCAATCACCGGCACCTTGGACCGCTCTTTCGCTTTTTGGACCATTTGCGGGACTCCCCGGGCATCTGGCTCTCACGAGGGGATACAATTCGCCCACTTCCGAGCTCATGTTTTTGAATGGCAAACCGATAGACCTAAGAGATCCATGCCCGAAGACGACCAGCTTGCGAGCTTGCAGATCGATCGCGGCGAGGAGGGGCGCCGCCGGATTTGGCCGGCCCTGCTTATCTTCGCGATCGTGGTTGCAGCAGTAGCCTCTGTGTCCTGGTTTTTTCTTCTCCGCCCCCGCACTCCGGAGGTGAGAACTGCAGTGGCCCGAGAAGTGAGTCTCGATCAGGAGGCAACTGTGCTGAACGCTTCCGGATACGTCACCGCGCGACGTCAAGCCACCATCTCTTCGAAGGTAACTGGCCGCGTTCTCGAGGTGTTGATCGAAGAAGGAATGGAGGTCGAAGAAGGTCAGATCATGGCACGCCTGGACGACTCCAACGCTCGAGTGAGCCTCGGGCTTGCGGAGGCCGAGCTGGCGGCGGCGCGAAGTGCGCTCAACGAAACGGAGGTGAGGCGCGCCGAGGCCGAGGTCGATTTGAGTCGAATCAAAGAGCTCGTTGATCGCAGCGTGGTCAGCCAGGCGGAGCTCGATCGCGCCCAGGCCGGGTTCGATTCGCTTGTGGCTCGCATCGAGCAGCAGCAAACCCAGATCGAGGTCGCAGCGCAGCGTGTAGCCGTCTGGCAGCAGGAGATCGACGACCGCACGATTCGTGCGCCGTACGACGGCGTGGTGATTTCCAAGAACGCCCAACCGGGGGAGATGATCTCTCCGCTATCCGCCGGCGGGGCTTTTACGCGAACGGGAATCGCCACTGTGGTCGACATGTCCTCGCTCGAGATCGAGGTCGACGTCAATGAGAGCTACATCAATCGGGTGCGCGCGGGACAGGCTGTGGAGGCGACTCTCGATGCTTACTCTGATTGGCAGATCCCGGCACACGTGATTGCCATCGTGCCAACTGCGGATCGCCAGCGAGCCACGGTTCGTGTGCGTATCGGCTTCGAGGAGCTCGACCCTCGGATTCTGCCCGACATGGGCGTGAAAGTGGCCTTCCGCGAAACCGCTGTGCGGCCGGGTGAAGCGCCGATGGATGCCGGGCGGCCGGTGTCGGCGCGACCCGGGGTTATCGTCCCGCCGAGCGCCATACGCAAGGACGGCAGCCGAGACATCGTGTTCGTGGTGCGCGATGACACGGTCGAACGTCGGGCTGTAACGCTGGGCGACCCGGTGGATCAGGACGTGGTGGTCATGTCTGGGTTGGCACCGGGAGAGGCGGTGGTGGTCGACGGCCCGCCTGATCTGGCGGACGGCGATTTGGTTCGAGTGGCAAACCAGTGAACCGCTGCGGGGCCTGCGTCAACGGGGAAGTCGCACGAGGAGCGCTAGCGCAGTCGCGTTGAGGAGCAAGGAAACACGATGAGCGAGAACAACGGAATGCTGGTTCGTGCCAACGGAGTCGACAGGAGCTTCCGGCGCGGTGCCGAGAAGATAGAAGTCCTCTCGAAGCTCGACCTCGAAATCCCTGGCGGAGAGTTCCTCTGCCTGATGGGACCTTCAGGATCAGGCAAATCGACCCTCCTGAACTTGATCGGTGGCCTCGACCGGCCCAGCGCCGGGACCATCGAGGTGGGAGGGAAGCGCATTGACAACATGTCGGGGCGCAAGCTGGCGTCCTGGCGAGCCCGCCATGTTGGCCTCGTCTTCCAGTTTTACAATCTGCTTCCCGTGTTGAGCGCAGCGCGTAATGTCGAACTGCCTTTGCTCCTTACGCCTCTCTCCAAGTCGGAGCGCAAGAAGCAGGTGGAAACGGCTCTTTCGATCGTTGGCCTTACGCAGCGTGCCAAGCATTATCCGGGAACGCTTTCAGGCGGTGAGCAGCAGAGGGTCGGAATCGCGCGGGCCATCGCCACTGACCCGACCTTGTTGCTGTGCGATGAGCCGACGGGAGACCTGGACCGCAAGTCGGGGGATGAGATCCTCGACCTGCTACAGGCCCTCTGCCAGGACCACGGTAAGACGATCGTCATGGTGACGCACGACCCACATGCCGCAGCCCGCGCCGATCGTGTGCTCTACCTCGAGGAAGGCCGGCTCACGTCCGAGGTGCCGGAATGAAGTATCTGCACCTGATCTGGAGCAACTTGAAGCGCAAGAAGGTACGGACGACGCTCACGTTCCTGTCGATCCTCATCGCTTTCGTACTATTCGGCTACATGGTCGCCATCAAGACCGCCTTCGACATGGGTGTCAGCGTCGCCGGGGCCGACCGGCTCATCGTCCGCCACAAGGTTTCGATCATCCAGCTTTTGCCGGAGAGCTACGAGGCCCGGATGGAAGAGCTCGACGGCGTGGCCGATGTCACCCATGCAACCTGGTTCGGCGGAGTCTACCAGAGGCCTACCAACTTCTTCGCCCAAATGCCGGTCAGGCCTGAAGAGTACATGGCAATGTATCCGGAGTTCCTCTTGCCTGAAGAGCAGATGGAGGCGTGGATGAGTACGCGCACGGGCGCGATCGCGGGGCGAGCCACCGCCGATCGGTTTGGCTGGCAGGTGGGTGACCGCATCCCCATTCAGGCAACGATCTGGCTCCGACAGGGCGGCGAGCAAACGTGGGAGTTCGATCTCGTTGGGATCTACGAGGGCGCCGAGCAGGCTACCGACACGACGCAGTTCCTCTTCCGCTACGACTATTTCGACGAGGCGCGACAAATGGGCCGGGGGCTGATCGGCTGGTACCTCGTGCGAGTCGAAGATCCGGACCGTGCTGCCGAGGTCGCTAATGCCATCGATGTGGAGTTCGCCAACTCCCCAGCGGAAACCAGCGCCGAGACCGAGATGGCCTTCGTGCAGGGATTTGCCAAGCAAGTCGGCAACATTGGCGCCATCATGATCGGGGTCCTGAGCGCGGTTTTCTTCACTATTCTGCTGGTCGCCGGAAACACCATGGCCCAAGCGGTGCGCGAGCGGCTCAACGAGATCGGTGTTCTCAAAGCCATCGGCTTCACGGACGGCCAGGTGCTGGGCATGGTTCTCGTCGAGTCCTGCCTTCTGGCCGTCTTGGGCGGCGGCTTCGGCCTCGTGCTCGTCTGGTATTTGATCTCTCTCGGGGATCCGACGGGCGGCGCCTTGCCGATATTCTTCATCCCGAACAGCGCGTTCATCGTCGGTACAGCGATGGCGGTGGGGCTCGGTCTTGTAGCCGGGATCTTCCCGGCGCTTCAAGCCAGTCGTCTGCGTATCGCTGACGCGCTGCGGAGAGACTAGCGATGAGGTGGCTCTCACAGGTTGCGTCGATCACGCTCTTTAATCTGCGCTCGATGATGCAGCGAAAGGGGTCCGCGGCGGCGGCAATTTTCGGAATCGCGGGCGTCGTCCTGGTCTTCGTAGCCGTCCTCTCGATCGCTCAGGGGTTTCGGCATGCCATGACGGCGAGTGGCCGCGAGGACACGGCTATCGTGCTGCGCAGTGGTGCATCCACCGAGATGATGAGCGGGCTCGCGCGTGAGGAGACACGCATTATCGCGGAGACTCCGGGTGTCGCTCGAGCATCGGGTGGTCAGGCATCCTCCCCGGAGCTCTTCGTCATCATCGACCTACCGAAGCGCTCCACTGAAACGAGCGCGAACGTGCCGCTTCGGGGTGTGGAGGAACCGGCTTTCGAGGTCCGCGATGGGCTGCGAATCGTCGAGGGCAGGAACTTCGCATGGGGTCGCAACGAGGTGATTGTCGGAGCTGGAGCGGCACGCGAGTTCGCTGGCCTGGATCTCGGCGCAAGCCTCGAGGTGGCGGGCGAACAGTGGGCGATCGTGGGCATCTTCGAAGACGACGGCGGGATCTCCGAGTCGGAGGTTTGGACCGATGCCAGGCTGCTGCAATCGGCCTACCGGCGTGGAGACTCCTTCCAATCTGTGTATACCAAGCTGGAGTCGGCAGATACGTTCACTGATTTCCGTGACGAGCTTTCGACCGATCCTCGCGTCAATGTCACTGCCACTCGACAAACTGACTACTACTCCGAGCAGTCGACGATGGTAACCGCCATCATCACGGGTCTCGGCACACTCATCGCGGTTCTGATGGGGTTTGGCGCCATAATCGGCGCTTTCAACACGATGTATACGGCCGTTTCTTCGCGGACGCGGGAGATCGCCACGCTGAGGGCGCTTGGCTTCAAGGCCGGACCCGTGGTTGTCTCGGTGCTGATCGAGTCGGTAGTTCTGGCGATCGTTGGCGGTCTTATCGGCGGTGCGATCGCCTATTTCGTCTTCAACGGCTTTCGTGCCGCCACAATCAACTTTCAGAGCTTCAGCCAGGTTGCCTTCACCTTCTACGTCACCCCCTCACTCCTGTTTCAGGGAGCTATCCTTGCAGCGTTCATCGGGCTCGTCGGCGGCTTGGTTCCGGCGATACACGCGGCGCGAATGCCGGTGGCAGCGGCCCTGCGAAAAGTATGAGGACGCGGCTCGGAGAGCTCAGCTCGAGTCGTCTCGGGGCGTTGCCGGCCGCTGCAACTTCGATCATCCCGCTGGCTATCGCGGGTTGGGCCGGTACAGCCTGGCCGGCTCAGGATTCAGCTAACGACGACGAGACGCGGGCCACCGTTGTGCGCGAGATCGTCGACGGCAAGATCCTCAGGGTCTGGTACTACCCAGCGGAACGAGATCTCTGAGTAGAATGGTGGGTTGCCACCCGCCGCCCCCTGTACTGGCTGTGCGCTCCTGTGCGAGCACGACTATGAT
>CALAKE010000191.1 GCA_937922775.1 uncultured bacterium
GGTTTGCGTCCAGGAGGATGCCATGCACAGGTCTATCAAGGTTGACTGGGCTCGATCCGCCATGGTCGTGGCACTCGTCACCCTTATCGGGCTGGCCGTAATGAGCTGCGGGGGAAGCACCGCGACGGACCCGGCTGATGCCGGCGGCGGGCTGGAGCTCGACGAAAATGGGAAGACGCCGATCTGCCACTACCAGCAGGACCTGGGGACCTGGACCTTGACGATGTTGTCGTTGGAGGCGGCGCTCGAACACCTGGACAAGCACGATGATGCGGTGCCGGGTGGCCTCACGGCGATCACCAAGACACGCCTCGACAACCAGTGCAAGAAGGTGCAGTAGGCGGCCCGTACTTCTGCGCGGCTCGACTTAGCACGCTCTTCGGCCCGGGGTGGTCTCCGCGCGGCGGGGGATGCAGAATCACTGCACCATCTAGCTCGCATCCTTCCGCCGCTATCAAGGAGTGGAGAAAATGCTGGATCGAACACCCGTGATCTCCCGGTTGGGTTTAGCGGCGTTTATCCTCTGCGGGCCGGGATTGATCTTGTCGGCTTGCGGGCCGGGAGTGGAAGAGGAAGCGCGAGAGCAGACCGCTCCAGCGAGCGAAATGCTGCCGAACGCTCTGAGTGAAGCGGAGCTGGCTGAAGGCTGGAAGTTGCTCTTCGATGGCGACACCTTCGCCGGCTGGCGAGGGCTCGGGAGGAGCTCGATTCCGGAGGCGCACTGGATCGTCGAGGACGGCAACATTCGCAAGGTGGCCAGCGGCGACGTGCCAACCGCGCCCGACGGGCAGCCGCTAGAGGGCGGCGACATCAGGACCGTCGACACCTATGAAAACTTCGAGCTCATGCTGGAGTGGAGGGTCGCTCCGGGTGCCAACAGCGGCATCAAGTACAACGTCGACGAGGAGATGTCGACCGCTTCCCCGCCCGTATACGCAGCACTCGGCTTCGAGTATCAAATACTCGACGATGATCTACACCCCGACGCTCAAAATGGCCCTAATCGCACTGCCGCCGCCCTATACGACATGATCGGCCCGGGCGCTGACAAGAACCTCCGGCCCGTAGGCGAGTACAACGAGGCAAGGGTCGTTTTCCGCGGGGGCCACGGCGAGCATTGGCTCAACGGCGTGAAAGTCGTCGAGTACGACCTCGGCACCGAGCATTTCACGAGTCTGCTGGCTGCCAGCAAGTATGGGCCCATCGAGGGGTTCGCCGACAAGAGAAAGGGTCACGTCGTATTGCAGGATCATGGCGACAATGTGTGGTTCCGCAACATCAAGATCCGCGAGCTATCGCCACAATGAGAGAGAGATCATGACGAGTTCGATCAACCGACGGAAGTTCATTAGACAGAGTGCGATGGCCGGAGTCGGAGTGGGTGTTCTCGGCGGAACAGCGGCGGCAGGTGCGTCCGCCACCGCAGCTTCTTCTTCCTCGTACTCGACTGTCGGCAGCGCCGCCAGCGCCGGCCCTGCGATTCTGGGAGCCCAGAGACCGAGCGAGACCATTGTCGCAGCGGTCATGGGAGTCAACAGCCGCGGAAATGAGCTGGCGAAAGCGTTTGCCCGCAGCGGCGCCGAGGTTGCCTACATCTGCGACGTCGACTCGCGTGCTGTTGATCGAACCATCGCTGATGTCTCTCAGCTACAGGAGAGACGGCCCGAGGGAATGACGGACTTCCGCCGTGCCCTCGACGACGCGGCCGTCGACGCGCTGGTCATCGCCGCCCCCGACCATTGGCACACACCGGCGGCGATCCTGGCGATGCAGGCCGGTAAGGACGTCTATCTCGAGAAGCCGTGCAGTCATGATCCTCATGAGGGCGAGTTGGTCTCCGCCGCACAGGCCAAGTACGACCGTGTAGTGCAGATGGGCAACCAGCAACGCTCGGCACCCGAATCGCGGGAGATCATTCAAGAAATCCACAGCGGAATGATCGGACGCCCCTATTTCGCCCGCGCCTGGTACGCGAATACGCGCGGGCCCATCGGCCATGGGTCTGCCGCGCCAGTGCCCGAATGGCTCGACTACGACCTCTGGCAGGGGCCTGCGCCGCGCACTCCGTACCGAGACAACGTCATTCACTACAACTGGCACTGGTTCTGGCGCTGGGGCACGGGGGAAATCTGCAACAACGGCACCCACGAGATCGATGTGTGCCGTTGGGCTCTGGCTGTGGACTACCCGCTCCGCGTGACTTCGGCCGGAGGCCGTTATCACTTCGACGACGACTGGGAGATGCCTGATACTCAGGTCGTATCCTACGACTTCGAGGGTGGCAGCACGATCACTTGGGAAGGGCGAAGCTGTAACGGAAGACCGATCGAGGGCCGCGGTCGCGGCGCGTCGATCCACTGCGAGAACGGCACGGTGGTCCTCGATCGGAGCGGCTATGTCGTTTACGACAACGACAACAACGAGATCAGGAGGAATATCCGCGCCAGCGGCGAGGCAGCCCTCGACACGCGGGGAGGTGGCAGCCTCACCGACGTGCACATCGTCAATTTCTTGAACACCGTCCGGGGAGAGGATCGCCTGACCGCTCCCGTCGGCGATGGCCGCAGGAGTCAGTTGCTGTGCCACCTGGGCAATATCGCGCAGCGAACCAGCGGGGTGGTGCACTGTGATCCGCGAACCGGGCGAATCGTCGACAACCCCGAGGCCATGAAGCTCTGGGGCCGCGACTACGAGCCGGGCTGGGAGCCGGAGGTTTAGAGCCATGAACGAGCATTCTCGCCGCAGGTTTCTCGAAATCGCCGGCCTCGGAACCGTCGGCATGGGAGCGCTGGGCCTCACTGCTGCAGGGTGTCGAGGCGAAGTGTCCACACCAGGCGCGTCGAGGGACAGCGATGCGCCGGAGGTCGAACCCCGGGCTGCCGGCACGGCCGACGAATCCGCCAGGTCCGCAGCCAAACCAGTGAAGCTGGGGGTGGCGAGCTATTCCTTGCGCGAGCTCCCCCGTGATCGGGCGATCGAAGCGATCCAGGAGATCGGAGCGAAGTACGTCAACATCAAGTCGTTCCACCTGCCCCACGAGAGCACGGCGGAAGAACTGGCCGCGGGACGGCAGGCCTTCGAGGCCGCCGGCCTCCAGATCGTCGGCGGCGGCACCATCACCCTACAAACTGACACCGACGACGATATCCGCACCTACTTCGAGTATGCCAAGGGGGCCGGCATGCCGCTCATGGTGATCGCACCCACGGCCCAGACCCTGCCTCGCATCGAGCGGTTCGTCATCGACTACGACATCAAGGTGGCGATCCACAATCACGGGCCCGAGGACGCCCACTTTCCCGGTCCGCAGGACGCCTTACCGATCATTCAGGACATGGATCCTCGCGTCGGTGTTTGCGTCGACGTCGGTCACACGACCCGCACCGGGATCGACGTCGTCGAGGCGATCTCTTTGGCCGGCGACCGGGTGCTCGACCTGCACATCAAGGACCTTCGTGACCTCAACGACAAGGCGAGCCAATGCATCGTCGGGCAGGGTGCCATGCCGATCCCGGCGATCTTCCAGCAACTCGCGGCGATGGACTATGCGGGGTATGTGAACCTGGAATACGAGATCGATGCCGCCGACCCCGTGCCGGGCATGAGGCAGTCCTTCGCCTATATGCGGGGTGTACTGGCCGGGTTGCATGCGTGACAGGGGAGGTGGCTGCACGGAAGGCAGGCTGAGTAGGTAGCAGGTCAGCGAAGAAGTCCGCCCGCCCCGCCCGCCCAGGGTGGGCTGAGGCCAGCGCGAGAAGGAGAGGGTCCGATGCAAGATGAACATGTAGATCGCAATGACCAGCCCGGGCACCAGGCGTCTTCACCTTCTACGCCGCCATCCGCGACCGCTCCGGCCAGAGCCCCAGAGGGCAATTCGACGTGGCCAGTCGTTCTCGGCATCGTTGCCCTCGTCTTCGGTGTGGCCGGCTTCCTGGGCAACTTGTGGGGGACAGTCGCAACCTCGGTCGCCGAGGGGCTCGTGTCCTCATTGACCGGGGAACTGAGTGGCCAAGAGGAAGATGTGGTTCGCGTTGTCTTCGAGATCACCCGGTCGTGGCGGCTGTGGACTGTCGGCGTCGCGCTCATCGGCGCGCTGGTCTCCGGATTGTTGCTCGTGGGTGGAATCCTGCTGCTTCTGCGGCGGGCTGCTGCCGCCTCCCTTCTCAAGCTCTGGGCCGTAGTGAGAATGGTGATGGTGATCGTAGGCGGGTATGTCGGCCTGCAGGTTCAGAGGGAGATCATGGCGGCGATGCACGATCTGCTGGGCGCGGAGATGGATCAGATTCCACAGGGCCTGGTCGCCGCAACGACCGCCTTCGGAATGATGTTCGGCATCATGTTCGGCTGGGCACTCCCCGTGTTTGTGCTCATCTGGTTCGCGCGGCAGAAGATCAAGGACGAGGTCGACGGATGGATGTAGAAGCCGCGCGCCCGAGCCCTGGAGGAAAATCATGAGCTCCGAGTCGGTATCCCGTAGAGATTTTCTGGTGAAGGGAAGTCTGGTCGTGGGCGCGGTCGCCGGGGCGGGTCTCGGTGCGGACTCAGGCTCGGCGCTGGGCTCGCTGACTGGATCGAGAATGGTTCGAGGCCGGGCGCGCGCGACGCGTCAACGGGTTGCCCTGGTCGGCACCGGCATCCGGGGAGTCAACCTGTGGGGTCGCGACATGGTCCGCGACTATCCCGCCGAGGTCGAGTTGGTAGGCCTGTCGGACATCAATCCAGGGCGCCTCGCCTTCGCCAAGAGTTACATCGGCATCGACTGCCCCACCTTCACCGACTTCGGGCAGATGCTTGAAACAACGAACCCCGACAGGGTCATCGTCACCACGATGGATTCCACGCACGACGAGCTCATCATCGAAGCCATGGCGCATGGTTGTGACGTGATCACGGAAAAGCCGATGACCACCGACGAGGTAAAGTGCCAGGCGATCCTCGATGCCCAAGAGCGAACGGGACAGGACATTACGGTGACCCACAACTACCGATACGCCCCGCACCGCCGTCGGATGAAAGAGCTCCTCACGGAGGAAAGGATCGGTCACCTTACCTCGGTCGACTTCCACTGGTATCTGGACGTCTACCACGGCGCTTCCTACTTTCGACGCTGGCACGGCAAGAGGCGCTTCTCGGGCACTCTCTTCGTGCACAAGGCCTGCCACCACTTCGATCTTCTCAATTGGTGGATCGACTCCGAGCCGGAGATCGTCTACGCACAGGGAGCCCTGGAGCACTACGGCCACAACAACGACTTCCGCCACACCAACTGTCGCGGCTGCCCGCACCAGTCGCGGTGCGAGTTCTACTGGGATATCAACACCGACCCGCACCTCGTTGACCTCTATGTGAACAACGAACAGTACGACGGCTATCTGCGGGACGGCTGCCTCTGGTCGGAGGAGATCGACATCTACGACAAGATGGGGGCGCAGATCCGCTACGCCA
>CALAKE010000192.1 GCA_937922775.1 uncultured bacterium
ATTTCCTACGGCAAAGCCGAGCAGGATGTCGAGTTCGCACGCTCGATCCTGGGGCGACTCGCTGAGATCGACTACGCCGAGCTGAGCCACAATGAGGTACTGACCGCCGCGGTCATCAGATGGGAGCTCGGCATGCAGGCCGAGGGGCACAAGTACTGGTGGCACTTCAGTGTCTTGACTCCCTATTCCTCCCCGCTCAGGGAGGTCAACCAGGTCTACACCAACTACGTTTTCGACGATCCCGATGATCTCGACCGCTACCTGGACCTTCTACATCAGTACGCCCGCTTCATCGAGTCATTGCACGCGGTGGCGCGGGGGCAGCTCGAGCGCGGCATCGTGACGCCGAGGCCGAACATGCAGGCAGTGGTTGGCCTCGTTCGCTCGATCCTCCCGCCCACCGAGGCGGATGCCGAGGCTACCTCCAAGGTGATCCCAGGTGAGAGCTTTTTGGTCGTTAGCGACGAGAGGTTGGCCGCTGTTGCGGATGAGCTGCCACAGAGCTTCCTGGATCCGGCCGAGTCCGAGACACCCCAGGACCGCTTTCAAGCTCGCATTGCGGAGATCATCGAGGGCGAGATCTCGCCAGCGGTCGAGAGCTTCCTGCAGTTTCTCGAGACCGACTACTGGCGTGCCTCACGTCCGCAGGTCGGTGTTTGGCAGTATCCCGACGGCAAGGAGTACTACCGCTACCTGACCCGCCTGCACACGGCGATGGAGGTAGAGCCCGAGGATGTCTTCCAGTCGGGCCTCGAGCTCATCGACGAGATTCACACCAGGATGGCCGAGATCCGCGGCTCTGTCGGTTTCGACGGCAGCCCTGAGGACTTTCATGAAATTTTGCGCACCGATCCGCGTTTCTTCCCTACGACTCCCGAGGAGGTCGGGCGACGGCTGAAAGCGGCGGCAGACGCGATGTACGCGCGCACTGATGCTTTGTTTTTGCGCGGGCCAGAGGCCGCGTACGGCGTTCGCCGTCTCTCTCCGTCTCTCGAAGCCGCATTGACCTACGGCTACTACGATGCGCCCACGGCGAACGAGCCCATCGGTTACTACAACTACAACGGCGCGAACCTCGACGAGCGGAGCTGGCTGAATCTCGAATCAGTTGCCTATCACGAGCTCATCCCCGGTCACCATTTTCATTTCGCCTTCCAACTCGAAAACGACGCGCTGAACGATCTGCGCAACCACTCTCTGCAGACCGCCTTCACAGAGGGTTGGGGAGTCTATGCCTCCAATCTCGGCCTGGAGGTCGGGTTGTTCGAGGACCCATACAGCCTTTACGGCCACTACATCCTCGAGTCGTTCCTCGCCTCACGGCTCGTGGTCGATCCGGGCATGAACTACATGGAATGGCCGCTGGAACGAGCGCGCCAGTTCATGAGTAGCTACACAGTGGAATCCGCCACCCAGATCAACAGCGAAACGCTGCGCTACTCGACTGATCTGCCGGGGCAGGCGCTCGCCTACCAAATGGGCCGTCGCAAGTTCGATGAGCTACGGCAGAAGGCCGAGAACGCGCTGGGTGAACGCTTCGACGTGCGTCGCTTCCACGATGCAGTGCTCTCCGCCGGCTCTTTGCCGATGGCGGTGCTCGAACAGCATATCGACTGGTTCATCCAGCAGGAGACGGCGAGTTCCCAGTGACGGGCTCCTGACGACCGGTCACTCGAGGTGGCAGGCGAGTCGGCTAGGCGCTCCGGGGGGGAATCCCGAACACGCCCCTTGCAGCGGGCAGGTGAGACCGCAGGTTGAGCAGGCCCGAGAGCGCCACGAGGACGGCGAGCGTGAGGACCGAGCTCATCTCGAGGATTGTCGAGAGACGATCGCCAATCAGCTCCGGTGACGCCAAGGTCCCCAGCACGAACGGTACGAACAGGATGACGGCAGCGAGGCGCCGAATTGCCGGCGTAGCGCTCGGCGCCCGCCAGACAGCGAACAGAAGCACGTTGGGCAGCAGGAGAACCACGAAGTAATAGAGGCGAGCCACAGGGCCGAACAGCACGGCAACGATGAACACGATGCTCCACTCACAGAGTGAAGCCCAGCTACCCTGTTGCACAGGTCCACGCGACGCCCACAGTGCGTGAGCGGCGACCGCCGCAAGCATGAAGAGCATGACGCTCGTCACCCAGGGGCTCCCTGACTCCGGCAACCCGTCGATGTCGCCGCTGGTGAACGGCATGATGCCGTGCCCGATGATTCGATCGAGCATGGCAAAGACCGAATGATTCATGGCGCTGACGCCCCATCCGGTCGCCACCTCCGCACGCCACGCGACAAGGTAGTCCCAGTAGCGGCTCCATCCGAAGATCAGAATCGGCGCCAGCGAGTACGCTGCGGCGGCCAGGGAGACCAGGGTCGCCGCCCGCCAGCGCCGCCGGTAGGCGAGGTAGGGAACGAAGACGATCGGCATCACCTTGAGGGCCGCGCCGAGGCCAAGGGCCATGCTGCCGAGCCCTTCCCGGTTCGTCGAGATCAGATAGAGCCCCCCGAGGGCCAACCAGAAGACCAAGATGTTCACCTGCAGGTGCTCGAAATTGGCGAGCAGCCATCGGGACGAGAGCAGGAGAGGAACGAAGATCGCCGCGTCCGCGAGGGAAATGCCGGGCGCCCCAGCTACCTCAGGCGCCGCTGGCGAATTGTCCCCTGGTGGTTCCGCCCGGAGTGACAGCTTCCTGCCGTGAACCATCCGGGCCAACACGTCGAGAAGGAACAGGACTAGTGCATAGTTGAGGACTACCCATACGCCGCGAGCGAGGGTGGGGGATGGCCTGGCGACCAGCGCCAGCAGCGCACAAAGCAGGCTGAATGAGGGTGGCCAGGTGTTTACTCCCGCGGGCGCGTCCGCATAAATGTGACCGCCGTCGAGGACGAGGTCGCCAACCAGCAGATATCCGGCGAAGTCACCCGTCCGCTGCGAATAGCTGAACAGACCTACGACCGCGAAGAGAGCGAGGGCAACGAGAGCCGAACGCCTCAACGCGAGTCGTTTCACAGCTCCCCCGCGGCTCTAGCCGAATGGCTGAGTGATCGAGACGCTCTGCTTGGTGAAGAAGTGCGGTCCGTCCTCGGTCATGTACATGCAGTCCTCGAGCCGAATGCCGAACTCTCCGTAGATGGCGATCATCGGCTCGTTGCTGAAGCACATCCCGGGAGCGAGAGGCGTCTTGTTGCCGCGGACGATGTTGGTCCATTCGTGCCCGTCCATGCCGATGCCGTGGCCGGTACGGTGCGGCAATCCCGGCACCTTGTAGTCAGGGCCGAAGCCGGCGTCGGTGATCACCTTGCGCGCCGCGGCGTCGACATCCTCACAGGCCGCGCCGAGCTGGGCGGCCTCGGCGGCGGCGTTCTGTGCTTCGAGCTCGAGCTCCCAGATGTCGATTTGGCGCTGCGTCGGCTCGCCCAGAACCGTCGTTCGGCTGATGTCGGAGCGATATCCTCCGACGCCACAACCGCCGTCCATGAGAACAATGTCTCCCTCGCGGAGAGGGATCGGCTCGATACTTCCGTGTGGAAAGGCCGACGCCGTACCGAAATTGGCGCCGATGCCGCCGGAGACCCCGAGAGCGGCGTGCGCGGCCCTGGAATTAGCACTGAGCTCAGACTTGGTCATCCCCTCGTGAAGGGTGGCCACCGTGGCCTTGTACGCCTCGATGGTGATGTCGTTTGCACGCTGCATGAGGGCGATCTCGGCGGGGGACTTGTAGATGCGGCAGCCGGCGGTGACGGGCGTAGCGCTCACGTATTCGATGTGTGGAGCTACCTGCCGGATGCCATCGAACAAGAAGAAACGCACCGTCTCCTCGAAACCCACCGTGCCGGTGCTGATACCGCGGTCGGCGAAAATCTCGGCAACCCGCTGATACGGGCTCTCGTCTTCCTCCCAGGTGCGAATGTCATCGCCGAAACGAATTAGCTCACGCGCTCTCTCTTCTTCGAACTGGGGGCAGACGTAGGCGGGCTCGCCTCGCGCCGGCAGCACCATCGCCATCATTCTCTCGCTGCGGCCCCACTGACAATCGGTGTAGTAGGAGAGGCTGGTGCCCGACTCC
>CALAKE010000193.1 GCA_937922775.1 uncultured bacterium
AGTACGTCGAGAAGGGTCTCTTCCCGGATGTCCGGCGCACCTTTTCCGTGCTGCGGTGTAACCACTGCGAGAGCCCGCCATGTGTCGAGATCTGCCCGGTGACCGCGCTCTTTCAGCGCGACGACGGGATTGTCGATTTCGATCGCGACGTGTGCATCGGCTGCAAGGCCTGCATGCAGGCGTGCCCCTACGACGCCCTCTATGTCCATCCGGACCGTAGCACCATCGAGAAATGCAACTTTTGTGCTCACCGGATCGAGATCCAGCTCGAGCCGCCGTGCGCCACGGTGTGCCCGGCGGAAGCCATCCTCGTCGGTGACCTCGATGACCCGTCGTCGCGAGTCGCACAACTCGTTGCGATCGAGAAGGTCGACGTGCGAAAGCCGGAGAAGGGCACGATTCCGAAGCTCTTCTATATCGAGGGTGAACCGCGGGCGCTGACTCCCGGGGCCTCTGATCCGTCGGGCGGGTACATGTGGGCCGATCGCGAAAGCTCCTCCCCGAGCCTGCCAGTGCATTCCGTACATGATGCCCACGCGCCTGTGTCTGGAGCTGGGGACGTAGGCACACCATCCCCGGCAGGGGCGACGAGCATCGAGGCGGATCGGTTGATAGGTCCGGAGGCGTGGATGGCCACGGACATGCCTCCGGCGACGGCGGCTCAGGCGCTGGCGGCGGCCGCCATGCGCGGCGACGCAGATTTCTACACCGGCGTTTGGGCAGGTCTCAGCCCAGCTCGAACGGTTTACGACGTTGCCCACAAGGAGACCCCGTGGGGCGCCCACGTCTCCGCCTACTTGTGGACGAAGTCGATCGCCGCAGGGGCTTTCGTGATTGCCGCATTGGCTCCCTGGCTGGGTCTGGCCGACAGCCCGAGGCTCACCCTCGGGGCTCCCCTAGTCGGCCTGCTTTTTCTGGCCATCACGAGCTTCTTCTTGATAGTCGACCTGAAGAGGCCGGAGCGTTTCTGGACAATTCTGGTGCGTCCCAACTGGGATTCATGGTTGGCTCGAGGCGCCTTCATCATCACGGCATTCGGGCTCCTGGCGGCAGCGTGGACCGCGTCTGTAGTTCTGGAGGCAAGCGGTAGCCCGTTCCCGCCGGACTGGGTCTTTCCCTTGCTCCGCTGGCCGTTGATCATCTCCGCCCTGGCTACGGCGGGGTACAGCGGCTACTTGTTTGCGCAGGCCAAGGCACGTGACTTCTGGCAGAATCCCATGCTCCCGCTGCACCTCGTGGTGCAGTGTTTCGCGGCGGGAGCGGCAGCTGCCTTGATGCTTCAGGCATTCGGGGGTAGCGCCGCGGCGCTCGGGCAAGCCCTGGTCGGCGCACTCTGTACTCACCTCGCCCTGATCTTTTTCGGGGAGGTCACCGTGGCCCATGCCACGGTCGACGCGGCGAAGGCGGCGCATGCCATGACAAAGGGCGAGTACGCGGCCTGGTTCTGGAGCGGCATCGTGCTGACCCTGGTGTCGATCGCGACCCTCGTGGCGTTCGGCCCATCGAGCTGGTCAGGTGGCTTCGGCGCCGTTGCGGCACTGGTGGGACTCCTCGCGTACGAACATGCCTGGAACTACGCCGGGCAGGCGCCACCCCTGAGTTGAGAGCCGATCCATGCCCTGCGGGGCGACAAAGTATGGCTGAAGAAAAATGAAAACGGCAGAAGAGGAAGGGGTCGAAATTGCCTGAGAGCTCCGGACGATTCCCAGACGAAGACAGCGGCTGGATCCTGAGCAGCGCCCCGCCGCCTGCGCGCTGGGACGACTGGGTCGAGTACGACGCGGCGAGCTGGCCACGCAAGGTAGAGCGCCGGTACGCCCTGGTGCCGACCATCTGCTTCAATTGCGAATCGGGGTGTGGCTTGCTCGCCTACATCGACAAGTTCACCGGCAAGATCCGTCGCTTCGAGGGCAATCCGGTGCACCCGGGGAGTCGAGGGCGAGTGTGCGCCAAGGGGCCCGCCACCATCAACCAGGTGAATGATCCGGAGAGAGTTCTCTACCCCATGAAGCGCGTCGGTGAGCGTGGCTCCGGCCGGTGGGTGCGCGTGACCTGGGATGCAGCGCTCGATGATCTCGCGGATCGCATTCGTGCCGCCATCGTGGAGGAACGGCGTAATGAGGTCGTCTACCACGTTGGCCGCCCCGGCTACGACGGCACCATGGACCGGCTGTTACAGGCATGGGGAGTCGATGGTCACAACTCGCATACCAACGTCTGCAGCGCCGCGGCTCGGCTCGGCTATGCGCTCTGGCATCACAGCGATCGGCCGTCTCCCGACTACGAGCGCGCCAACTTCATTCTCCTGCTCTCGGCCCACCTCGAAACCGGCCACTACTTCAATCCCCACGCCCAGAGAATCACCGAGGCGCGCGCCCGCGGCGCCAAGGTCGCGGTGCTGGACCCACGCCTGTCGAACACGGCCTCGATGGCGGATTACTGGCTGCCCACCTGGCCGGGCAGCGAATCCGCGGTATTGCTGGCCATGGCGAACGTCATCATCGACGAGAACCTGCACGACCGGGAGTTTGTGCGCCGCTGGGTGAATTGGGAGGCCTACCTGAAAGCGGAGCATCCGGAGGCCTACCAACTCTCCCAGGAGAGGGGGGGCTCACAGCCAGGCGGGGATGGCGTCGACGTCTTCTTCGACACCTTGCGTCAGGTCTACTCCGAGTTTACCCCCGAGTTTGCCGCCGCCGAGAGCGGTGTGCCGGCGGAGA
>CALAKE010000194.1 GCA_937922775.1 uncultured bacterium
ATGTCGGTGCAGTTGGCCAGATGCCTGGAGGAGGGGTTGTGATTGAACTGCAGGGTGTTTCCAAACACTATGGGCGTGTCCGCGCCCTCGACGACGTATCCCTGTCTGCCGGCTGTGGCGAGGTCGTCCTCCTGCTCGGTCCTAACGGGGCCGGCAAGTCAACGCTTGTACGATCGATGCTCGGCATCGTGCCCTACGAGGGGGATATCAAAGTCAGAGGCTTGGATCCGCTGCGGCAGGGGAGAGCTGTCCGAAGCCAGGTTGGCTATATGCCGCAAAGCGGCGGCTTGCACCTCGACATGAGCGTCAGGGAGACGATGCGTTTCTATGGCGATCTGCGCGGCTCGTCGTCTCAGATGGCAAGTGAGCTTCTCTGTCGTGTCGGGCTCGAGCACAGCCAGGGGTCGAAGGTCGGCGAGCTGTCGGGTGGCATGCGTCAACGTCTCGGGTTTGCTCTTGCGATGCTCAGCGACCCGCCAGTGCTGATCCTCGATGAGCCTACCGCCAGCCTCGACGCTCAGAGTCGCGAGCTGCTCGTGGGGCGCGTTCGCTCCCTGGCGAAATCGGGCAAGACGATTTTGCTCTCGACTCATTCCGAGGAACAGCTTCTCCCAACTTGCGACCGGGCAATCACGCTCGAGTCTGGTCGGGTGGTCGCCGATCGGAACCTCAGGCGAGATGTCCGCGGCAGCCCACAGGTGCCTGGAAACGGTAACGGTGTAGGGGCTGGGGAATGATTCACATCATCCGCAAGGAGGTGCGTGACGCCCTGCGCAATCGTTGGTTGATCGGATATACGGTCCTGCTCGCCGTCCTCGGTTTCGTGGCGGCGCTGATGGGAGCCCGGAGCGCTGCCGGACTCGGCCTGCAGATGTTCGGTCGCACGACTGCGACCCTCACCAATCTATGTCTGCTGCTGGCGCCGCTCATTGCATTGAGCATGGGCTCGGCCACGATCGCGGGGGAGCGTGACCGGGGGACCCTGGAGCATCTGCTGGCTCAGCCTCTTGAACGCAGCGAGCTGCTGCTTGGCAAGTACCTCGGCCTGTTGGCTGCACTATGCATGGCTACCCTTGTGGGGTTCTTTCCCGCGGGTCTGATGGTGGTTGTTGCCGCGGGCGGAGTGGCCTTGGCGCACTACATGCTCTTCCCCCTCTTGGCAATCCTGTTGATTGCAGCGATGCTCGCCCTCGGTGTGTTGATCTCGGTGCGCAGCCATGGAGGCGTGCAAGCGCAAGGTCGGGCGATCCTACTTTGGTTTCTGTTCGTACTTCTCTACGACCTGCTGCTGATGGGAACCTTGGTGACCGCGGGCCTGAGTGGCGGAGCGCTGGCAATCCTGCTGTTGGTGAACCCGGTTGATGCCGCCCGTGTCTTGGTCGTGTTGGCGCTCGAGCCCGACCTCTACCTGCTGGGTCCGGCCGGAGCGCTGCTCGTGGGTCACCTGACACGCTTGGGTACGGCCGCGGTGCTTGTCACCTCGATGTTCGTGTGGACTGTGGCGCCGCTCCTTCTGGCACTTGTTTCCTTCCGCATCGGGCCGCAGGCAGCGCGCAACCGTCGGCTACTAGTCGACGAGGAATGGGGGGCGTCCGAGGCGGGGGATGAGGTGGTAGTGGGTGCGGGGTTGCGGCAGGATGAGAACGGCATCGGCGAGAGGCAATCCCCGCGGGTGTCACGAGCCTGGATGGTAACGGCCGCGCGTGCGATCGGCCTCGCCCGCTCCGAACCATGACTAGAAATCTGGAGGCAGAAGCCCCATGAGAACCATGATCGTTATCATAGTCAGCTTCGTTGCATGTCTTGGAGTGGTCGCCTGTGGGGGTGGGGGAGGCGACGGCGGCGATGCAACGGGCGGATCTTCAACCTCCGCGGCCGTCAACGTAACGCCGGCCATGCTGGAGCGAGGACAGGAGATTTACACGATGAACTGTGTGCCCTGTCATGGTCCCGGGGGCAAGGGCGACGGACCGTCCGCGGCAACCCTGAATCCGCCGCCGCGAGACCATACGGATCCGGCGCTCATGGAGAACTTGACCGATAAGCGGGTCGGCCAGACCGTTCAGCAGGGTGGCCTCATCAGCGGCTATCCGAACATGCCGAGCAGCCCGCACATTCGTGGAGACGACTTGGTAGCATTAGTCGCATTCGTCCGATCGCTGCATCGCGACACGGTCGAGTCGGTCGACCTCGAGGATCTGCAATAGGGCGTTTGCCGGGGTGGCCGGCGCAATGCTGGCGCACAGATGAGCACCCACGACGCGATTATCATCGGTGGCGGACCCGCAGGCTCGACTTTCGCGCGTCGAATGGTGAGCGCGGGTCGTCGGGCGGTGATCCTGGATCGGACCCAATTCCCGCGCGTCAAGCTGTGTGCCGGATGGATTTCTCCCCCCGTGGTCGAGGAGGTTGACCTCGATCTCGACGCATATCGGCGAGATCACACCCTGCAGGAGTTCCGGGGCTTCAACATCTGGCGCATGGGGGGCCGCGAGGTGCTGGCCGAATATGACCGCACGATCAGCTACGGTATCGTCCGCAGTGAATTCGACGAGTATCTCCTGCGGCGGTCTGGGGCCGAAATCCACGAAGGCGAAGAAGCTACCGTCATACGGCGCGTGGGGAAAGATCTCGTGGTCAACGATCGCTGGAGTGCTCCGCTGCTGGTCGGTGCCGGTGGGCATTTCTGCCCTGTAGCCAGGTTTCTGGGCGTCAGTGCTCGCGCTGAGAAGTGCCTCGTGACCCTCGAGCTCGAGCGCGAGCTGCCAGCCGACGAGATAGCCGGCTATCAGGTGGACGCGGCATATCCCGAGCTGGCCTACTTCGACGATCTTCGCGGCTATGGGTGGTGTTTT
>CALAKE010000195.1 GCA_937922775.1 uncultured bacterium
GGGCGTCCGAGCCCGTCGAGCACATCCACTCGCACACCGGGTATGGGCCTGCCGATCACCACGGGGCGCCGCACGTCTTCTAGCCCGAACTCGTGAACCGTAGCCCACACGGTCGCCTCGGTGGGGCCGTACTCATTGAAGAGGCGTGTCCGAGGAAGCATCGTGAAATGTTCCTCCACCAACTGCTGGGAACAGCTCTCGCCGGCGACGATCGCAATCTCGAGCCCCTCCAGTGCGTCACCGCCCGCCCTCGACATCTGGGAGTAGAGTGAAGGCACGCAGAGCAGACTGCTCACTCGCTGCTCTTTCACCAGCTTCGCGAGCAGTCTAGGATCCCTGGCTTCCTCCTCGGTGGGGATCACCAGGGTGCCCTGCTCCGCCAGTGTCCAGAAGATGCCCGCAACCGAACTGTCGAACGCGATGCTCGGAATGAGCAAGAATCGCCCCGGCGATGCCTCGTAGACCTGCCGGCGCGCCGCGGTCGACGCTCGCAGGTTGTCGTGCGTGACGACCACCCCCTTTGGACGGCCGGTCGAGCCCGAGGTGTAAAGGATGTAGGCGGGATCTTCTGGGGCGGGCTCCGCAGGGGCTAGGGGATTCGCGTCGCCCATGTCGAGGTTTTCGATATCGATCACTGCCCACGGCCCCGCCGGCAGGCGGTCGCGCAGGGCGGGGGTGGTCAAGACCGCCGATGCTTCCGCGTCTTGGATGATGTATTGATTCCGGGCAGCGGGATAGCTCGGATCCAACGGCACGTATGCCGCCCCAACCTGGTGGCTCGCCAGGATAGAGGCGATCATTCGTGCCGAGCGCTCGACGAACACAGCGACTCGATCGCCCGGTCCGACACCTCGGTCCGCGAGATCGTCGGCGATCGAGGCCGCCAGGCCCTGCAACCTGCGGTAGTCGTGCGAAACCCCACCACAAACCACCGCCTCGGTCTCCGGCGATCGAAGGGCCCGATCGAGAATCTGCCGCGGCAGGCACGGGAGCGGTACCGTTTTCAGCTCATCGCCTCTGGCGTTGTTACGCAGTCTGCTCAGCTCGCTCGCGTCCAGCATGGGTACATCGGCGATCGCACGCCCGAGGTTCGCCGGCAGCCCGCGAAGCAGAGTCTGGTAGTGGCCGAGCAGGTTGTTCATCCATAGCTCGTCGAAGCGGTCGGATCGGTACTCGACGGCGATCTCGAGAGAGCCGTCACCCTCGGTGACGAATAGCGTCAAATCGAACTTCGACGCCCCCAGGTCGAGCACCAGGGGCTCGAGTCGAGCATCCTCCAGCTGCGGAGGTGGACTCGTCTCCTGATACACGAACATGGCCTGGAAGATTGGGTGGCGATCGCGCTCACGAGGCGGTGATAGCGTCTCGACAATCTCCTCGAAGGGCACCGAGGCGTGGGCGAGGACATCTCTCAGATCCCGGCCGAACTCCTGAACGGCCTGCTGCACAGAGTGTCCCTCATCGATTCCTGTAGCGACCACGATCGGGTTGGAGAAGTAGCCGATCATGTCCGCAGTAGCAGCGTGTGACCGGATGGACACGGGCGTCGCAAAGGCGATGCGCTGCCCACCCGTGTAGCGGTGCAGCAGCAGTCGGAAAGCGAAGGCAAAGACCGCAAAGGGAGTAATGTCAGCGGCTGCGGCGATTTCTCGGATCCTCGCCTGCTCCGCCGAGCTCAGAGCTCGGCGCAAGAATCGCCCGGGCATGGAACCTGCCGCAGCGGTCGGTTTCTCGTAGGGCAACCTCAGCTCATCCGGCAGGGGATCGAGCCGTCGGCGCCAGTAGTCGAGATCCCTCTCACGCTCCGCCAGCGCCCGTTGGCCGAGCCTGTAGACAAAATCGTCGTATTGGACGCTTGGAGCGCTGCCCGGGAGCCGGCCCGAGTAGGCCTGGGTCAGCTCCTTCCACAGAAGCGTGAGCGATCGCTCATCGGCCAGTATGTGGTGCAAGACGAACATCAGGAATCGCTCGAGCCCAGAGTCCTCTTCTACAAGCAGCAGCCGCACCAGTGGTCCGGTCTGGAGATCGAACGGCTCACACGCCTTCCTGGTGGCTACCGCCAACCCTTCCCCGTCTGCAGCCTTGATCATCTCGACGCCGGCGGGCGAGTGATCGTGCACGATCTGCACAACACGCTCGCCTTGTGCTTGAAACGTCGACCGCAGGAGGCGATGCCTGGCAACGACCTCTCTCAGCGCCCGCTGCAGCTCGGGTACCGCCGGCTGTCCGCACACGCGAAACGCGCTGGTGAGGTTGTACGCCGGCGAGAGCCGGTCCATCTGGTGGAGGAGCCAGAGGCTGTGCTGCATAGCGCTTACATATGCAGGCTCGCCTTCAGGTCGCGGCAGCATCTCCGGCACGGGTGAGCTGGCCGCAGCCTTCTTGAGTCGGATGGCCTGCTGCAACAGCTTGGCGCGGTCGTCGTCTCGGCTAGCATTCATCGGGCGAATCTCTGCATTCACGAGGATTGCAGGCTAGTGTACCTGTGCCGACTGGGCCTGGCGTAGCTCAGCACGGTGATAGGATCCGAGCGAAGCTGCCCCGGCGCAGGTGTCGTGGTGAACGGTCGCACG
>CALAKE010000196.1 GCA_937922775.1 uncultured bacterium
TGCCGATCACCCCCCACTGCGGCACGACCCATGGAGCCGGCTCGAAGCCAGCGGCATCGAGGGCCGCCCGGCGCACCTGGTCCCGCATCAGAATCATCATCAGCAGGGTCAGAACCAGCGAGATTGCCGCACCACGTAGGAGACGATGGGGTTCGGGAGCATGAATGGAGGTAAACGCCATCATCAGTGCACCGAGCGCAAAGAACACCCCGAATCCAAGCAGGAGTGTCGCTCCAAGGTGCTGCCCCAAGAAACGCATCAGAGTGGCGCGCGGTTGCGTGCCGAGGAAGAACAGACCCAGGATCAGGTTCAAGCTGGTTGCGCCAACGAACCAGCGCGCACCGTAGCGCATGGCCCAGTCACCGAATTCCACATCGGCGCGCCGACGAATGAATCCGAGGACGGCGACCATCAATCCGGCTACCCCGATCGCCGCAACCAGCATGTGCAGGTAGCGAGGGAAGAGGACGGGGTCGCTGAGATTGAGATTCAGGCCACTGCCGTCGGTCCGGTAGATCTCGAGAAAGGCCTCGGGACGCAGCATGAGACTCATGTTGTTCGAGTAGATGAAGCCGATGGTCATGAACAACCCTGCCATGATCCAACTCGACAGAACCCCGGTCGACTCCCGCTGCTCGCCCCTGAACGACAACATGTAGGCCGTCAGGTAAGCGAGGATGAGCAGGGGTACCACAGAGAGCCAGAACCAGGCCATCAATACAGAGCTGGCAAAAAACAGCCGGCCGTAGAGAACCTGCACGAACAGAAGCGGCGCAACCCCCAGAGTGATGGCGGCCGCAACGGCAACAGGCATCGCCTTGGAGAACCAGCGGAACAAGGCCATGTGGTGCGGCCGGTCACCAGCTCCCCCCCGCCGACGCACTACGGCGCTGATGATCGACCCTCCCAGCACAAAGTTCATTGCCAGGATGTGGAGCAGGAATGTGAGCATCAGCAGGAACCAAAGCAACCAGCCGGGCGCGGGCAGCGGCATCGGTTCCGGGGAAGGGATGGTGGGTTCTTGGGCAAACATGGCCGCGGCCCCCAGCACGGGTGTCGACACGCAGGATAGATGTGTGATCAAGGCGCTCATTGGCCACCTCCTGAGGACTGCATGCTGAGGAGGAGCTCGGCCACCGCCCGTCTCTGTTCCTCGCTCCCTTCGAAATCGATCATAAGGTCGCTGACCTCTGGGAGACGACCGAGGATCTCGTAGAACTCGTCGGCCGTACGTGTCCCTCCCTGCAGTAGATCCAGCAGCGGCCAGTCCTCATCCGGACCGTGGCAAAACACGCACTCCGCTTCGAAGTACTCCGCGCCCACCCCCAAACGGGCGGCGGCCGCCAGGTCGGCTCCGCCCACACTTGCCAAATACATCGCCAGCGCTCGCCGCTCGGCGACCGTGCCCACAAAGGGCGGCATGCGGCGTTGGCGCCAGCTATCCAGGCGAAAATCGGGATCGTCCCAGGTCGTGAGATTGCCATCGCTATCCACCGGGCGGGCAAGCCTGTCGAGCGTGCCTTCGATGGCCGTCGGGCTGAGGCCCTCGACGAGGGGTCGGATTCCAAGATGCCCGCCGATGGTATGGCAGGTGAAGCACTCCAACTTGAAGACCTCATGGCCCGCGACGACCTCGATCGCCAGCAGATCTTCCGCGGATGCCGCGTTCCCGCTACCGTCCGCGGCAACGACAACGCCTTCGACCGAGTCGAACTCGGCCGGCGAGTTGTCCCACTTGGCTGCGGTGAGCACACCGTCGGCCTGCAGCGTATCGATCGCGAACGGATCCTCCGCCTGCCACGCCGCCTCGGCGGGCGGCTGCGGAACGCCCTCGAGCGCTGGAAGCCTGATGCCGTTGACAAACATGTACCGGCCGATGACGTAGGGCTTCCTCAGGTCTTCTCGTACAAACTCACCGCCGCCAAACGCCACGAATCCGAGCACCATCAAGGCGGTGGCACTCAGGTGACCGAAGCTGCGTCGGTAGCGAGTGAGGATCATCAGTGTGATGACCACGAGCAGCACGGAAGCGAATAGAGAGGCTTGCAGTCCTCTCTGGGCCAGTGGATAGCCGGATTCCGCCGATCCCACGAGTGCCGTGCGGATGAGGGCCCCAACGCCCTGACCCTGGGCCCCGAGAGTACCAGCAACGGGAACACCCGCGGAGGCAGCAGCGAACAGATACCAAACCAGCGTGAGCGGTGCGAGCATCGCGGCCGGCAGAATCCATCTTGTCGTCGCGTAGTGCGAGACTTTCTCCTTGAGGCTCTCATCGCTGTAGGTCGACACGGTCCACAACGCGTACAGGCCCGCGAGGCCCACAGCCACCAGGGTCCTGGCCGCGACCGACGAGAAGTAGGTGGGGTTGAGGAAGCCGTCCCAGAATTGGCGTGTCTCGATCCAGTCCCCAGGGGTCAACATGTAGGCGAGGATGCCGTTGATGATCACCAGGCTGAGCCAGGCGGCCCAGAAGTAGATCCACCCGACGATCACGTGCGTGCGGGCGCTGAGCCGGTCCCATCCGTAGTAGTAGACCATCGCGGCGCTGATCTCGATGGCGAAGAATGTCCACTCGATGGCCCAGCCCCAGACGAACGTGTTGATCAATGACGAGGTCGCTGTTGGGCTCACGAGAGCGATCGTGAACCAAATCGCCACACCTGTGACCGCGCCCAAGACCAACGTAAGGACGGCGAAGAACCTGCTGTGCCTTTTCAAATAGTCGAGAAAGGCGGAGTCGTTCTCGCGTCGAGCTTTGCGCTCCGCAAGTACTAGAAACAGCCCGCCGCCGACAGCGAAGTGAGAGATGAAAACGTGAATGATGGCGACGGCCGCAATCAGGAGGCCTGCGGCCGGTAGTTCCCAGATCGGAAAGTTCATGCCCTAGCCTCCGGTTCTCACCACGCCGGTGCGACTGCGCGGGGGAGGCCCGTAGTGCGGAGAATGGGGTCGGCCTCCAGAAGAAGATCAGGCTAACGGGACAATACTATCGCCGTTTCGGAAAGGAGCAAGAGGCCTGAGCTCCTCAGGGTATTGCCACCTTTCCGACCGGGTGATTTCCGGCCGTTCCGTTGTCTACCTGATGAAGCGAGCTGGGGCGAAGGCTTCGATAGGCAGACGCGAGGCGCCTTCGGTGATGAGGTCGGCGATGGCCTGGGCGGTACCGGGTGCGAGGGTTACACCCAGCATGGCGTGCCCGGTGGCAATGTAGAGATTGTCGTAGCCCGGGGCGCGTCCAATGACCGGCAAGCCGTCCGGCATGAGAGGCCGCATACCAACCCATTCACTCTCACTCTCCCCCCCCGTGCTACCCGGCAGGAAGAGCTCAGCGCCGCGCCGAATGGCAGCAATTCGGCGCTGATCGAGATTCTCATTGATGCCCGAGAGCTCCATGGTCCCACCGATGCGCAGGGCTCCGAGGAACGGGCTGGTGACGATCTTGCGCTCCGGAAAATAGACCGGTCCTCGGAGGCTCAATGTCGGTTGATCAAAGGTGACGCTGTAACCCTTGCCCGCCTGCATCGGAAGCGAGATATCGAATCTCTCTGCCAGCAGCCCAGACCACGCACCCGTCGCAATCACGAAGGCATCACCCTCAATGGGAGATCGACTCGAGCGCGCTCTGGTGGCAGCAACGAAGGAAGCTCCAGCCATGTCCGGGGCACAGCCACCCGTCTGCTCATCCTGGCGGTCGTGGCTGCCCGTGATCACAGCCCGGACTGTTCTGCCCTCGCGAACTTGGCAGCAAACTTCGGTGCCGGCTCGAACTTCGACTCCAAGAGCTTCGGCTCGCTCGAGCAGAGCCTCGTTGAGGGACTCGGGACGAACGTGGCGCTCCCCTTCGAGCTCGATGCCGCCGGCGATGGCGGACGATAGCGCGGGCTCTCGGTCTCTTGTCTCGTTCGCCGACAGGCGCCGCGGCTGGATCAGGCCGTATGACGAGATTGCTTCAAAGTTCTTCATAGCGCTCGCCAGCGCCGCTTCGCGAGAGAATGCACACAAGAGTCCCGAGCTGTGCATCTCACCTGCCGCCCCATCTGCTTCGAGGGCGTCGAACAGATCCATGGTCGGCACGCTGAATCTTGCCACGGCATCGAGTCCCTCTCGATAATCGCGCTCGTTGCATTTCTTCCAGAATTTCAAAAGCCAGCCCGCCATGGCAGGGAGAGTCGACGGGCGAATGTACAGGGGACTGTCGGCGCGGGCCATCCACCTCAGGGAGGTCAGGGTGAGACCCGGCGCGGGA
>CALAKE010000197.1 GCA_937922775.1 uncultured bacterium
GCTGACACGGCCCCGGCGTTAGGCAACCTGCGAGTGGCTCTGGTGCATGACTGGCTCACCGGAATGCGTGGCGGCGAAAGAGTTCTGGCAGCTTTCTCGAGCTACTTCCCGCAGGCCGAGATCTTCACGCTGCTCCACGACAGAGGATCCGTGAGCCCCGAGCTTGAAGTTCGTCCGATTCACACATCATTCGTGCAAAGATTGCCAGCCAGCTCGACGGCTTATCGCTGGTACCTACCACTCTTCCCGTGGGCAATCGAGCAGTTCGACCTGGCCGGATTCGACCTGGTGATCTCCAGCAGCCACTGTGTCGCCAAGTCGGTGATCACGCCGCCGGAGACTCTCCACCTCTGCTACTGCCACACTCCCATGCGTTACGCATGGGATCAGTTCGACGCCTACTTCTCCCCGCAGCGCGTCGGCAGAGCGAAGCACCTGGCGATCCGGGCCGCAATGCTGTGGCTTCGCCGTTGGGACAAAACCACATCCTCTCGGGTGGATTCGTACGCCGCCAATTCGGATTGGGTGGCAGGTCGAATCGAACGCTACTATGACCGCCCCGCAACGGTCATCCCGCCTCCAGTGGACACGGACTGGTTCAAACCGTCAGAGCAGGCGCCTGAGGACTTCTACCTCGTGGTCTCGGCCCTGTCGCCCTACAAGCGCATCGAGGTCGCGATCGAAGCATTCAATCGCAGCGGCCGCTCGCTGATCGTCGTCGGCCAGGGGCCGGAGAGCAAGAAGCTGGCCAGGTTGGCCGGACCTACGGTTGAAATGAGGGGGTGGGTGGACGAATCGGCACTGCGGGAGCTTTATCAGAGGTGCCGAGGATTGATCCTGCCGGCCGTCGAGGACGCGGGAATCGTGCCTTTGGAGGCAATGGCATGCGGGCGACCTGCCCTGGTGCTCGATGAGGGAGGAGCCGCGGAGGCGGTCATCGAGGGGAAAACCGGCTCCCTCATCCATGCGTGCGATCCTGATGCGGTGATCGAGGCTATTGACAGAGCGGAGAGTGTCTCCTTCAATACCACGAGGATCAGGGCGCACGCTCTCGAGTATGGTCACGATGTTTTCGCCCGCCGCTTTCTCACTTTCGTGACCAGCGCTCTCAGTGCCCACGACCGAGCGCGGGCAACCATGGCGTAGCTCACCCCCGGAAACGGGCAAGGAAAGCAACTTGATTCGCCGATTTCGCGTCATGCAGACGGCGGCTGTCGTCTGCTCCGATCTGCTGGCTACGATCGTGGCCTTTCTACTCGCCTACTGGCTGCGTTTCGTGCTGCAGATCACACCGCCCAAGGACCTGCCTGACGACCTGCCGACCTTGGGCACCTACCTGATGGCGTTGCCTCTCATCCTGGTGCTCTGGCACCTAACGTTCGTGGCCTTCGGGCTGTACCGCCTGCGGCGCACGGCGGCTCGCTCGGAGGAGTATATCCAAGTCGCTATCGCAGTGACTCTTGCCATGGCGCTGTTCGCGGCTGCCGCCTTCATGTACCGGCCGACCCGGCCGGTTCCGATCGATGGCACGGAGCTGTACGTCCCGACCTTTGCCTACTCTCGCCTCATGCTCCTGATGTTCTATTTGCTCAACCTGACGCTGGTCATCGCTGGCCGCAGGATCCTGCATGCCATCCTCGACCGGGTTCGGCTTTCGGGACGAAACCTCAAGCGCATTCTGATCGCCGGGGCGGGACCACTTGCTCGAACGGTCGTCGACAAGATCCTCCTTCATCAAGAGTTCGGCTTCAGGATGGTTGGCCTGCTCGGTGAGGCTCCTGGGGCTCGCTCTTATCGCGGTGTCCCCATAGTCGGGCACGTCCGCGAGGTCCGCGATGTCGTGCGCGAGAGCTCCGTCGACCAGATCTACATCGCGCTGCCGTTGTCCGCGCACGAGATGATCCTCCACCTGCTCAGAGACGTCAGCCACGAGATGGTGGAAGTCAAAGTCGTGCCGGACTTGCTCCAACACATCACACTTCGCGCCGCCGTCGAGGATCTCGACGGGGTCCCGATCGTCAACCTGTCGAGCACTCCCCTGCGGGGTATCGGCAGCTTCCTCAAGCGGTCCATGGACATAGCGGCCGCCGCCGCCTGCCTGGCGTTGTTCGCGCCGCTCTTCCCCTTGGTGGCTCTCGCAGTGTGGCTCACCTCGAAAGGGCCGATTCTCTACCGGCAGGAGCGAATGGGATTGGACGGTCGCAGCTTCGAGTTGCTCAAGTTCCGTTCCATGGTGGTGGACGCCGAAAGGGAGAGCGGCCCGGTTTGGACCGAGGATGAGGATCCTCGAGTCACGCCTGTCGGCAAGTTCCTGCGCAAGTATAGCCTCGATGAATTGCCACAGTTCTGGAACATATGGCGGGGCGATATGAGCCTCGTCGGGCCACGCCCTGAGCGGCCCTACTTCGTGCAGGAGTTCCGTGATCGCATCCCGCACTACATGATGCGACACAGGGTCCGCGCTGGCCTCACGGGATGGGCGCAGGTAAACGGCTGGCGCGGCAACACTTCCCTCGAAAAGCGAATCGAACACGACCTTTTCTACATCGAGAACTGGTCGCTGGCCCTGGACATGAAGATTCTCTGGAGGACCCTGGCTAGCGGCATTGCCCACGAGCACGCCTACTGATGAGCGAAAAGCAAACAGTTTTGATTACCGGAGGCGCCGGCTTCATCGGCTCACACCTGGCAGGCCAGCTTCTCGATGACGGCTGGCGGGTGATCGTCATGGACAACCTGCTGACGGGGGACGTCCGTAACATCACCCACTTTGCCAATCGGGATTTTCTCTTCATAAAGCACGACGTCACCGAATACATGATTGTCAGTGAACCGGTGGATTACGTTCTGCACTTCGCCTCCCCGGCTTCCCCATCCGACTACATGCGCTATCCGATCCACACCCTGAAGGTCGGCGCAATGGGCACCCACAAAGCGTTGGGACTCGCCAAGTACCACAATGCCACCTTCGTGCTCGCCTCGACTTCGGAAGTGTACGGCGACCCGGAGGTAAACCCCCAGCCAGAGTCCTACTGGGGACAGGTCAACCCGATCGGCCCGCGCGGTGTCTACGACGAGGCGAAGCGCTTCGCTGAAGCCATGACCATGGCGTACAACCGAAGCCACAATCTCTCGACGCGAATCGTGCGGATATTCAACACCTACGGCCCTCGCATGCGACTCGAAGATGGTCGCGCGATCCCGAATTTCATCACGCAGGCATTGCGTGGAGAGCCGCTGACCATCTACGGCGATGGATCCCAGACGCGCTCTTTTACGTACATCGAGGACACTGTGCGGGGCATCCTCGCCCTGATGAGATCCGCTGAAACCGATCCCGTCAACATCGGCAACCCGGAGGAGTTGACCATTCGCCAGATGGCCGAGGCTGTGCTCGAGATTACCGGCAGCCAAAGCGAAATCGTCGAGATGCCGCTGCCGGAGGACGATCCGCAGGTCCGCTGCCCCGATATCCATCGCGCCCAGACGATCCTCGGCTGGTCCCCTGAGGTGTCCCTGAGCGAAGGCCTCCGGCCCACGATCGACTGGTTCCGCCAAGAGGTCACGGCGGTCGACACGAAATAGCCGCTTCGGCCAGCCTTGGTAAGGCTCGCTTGCCGGTCGGCTCGAGGTAATCACCTTGGCGGACAATTCGACTCGCGGTAGGTGTACTTGCCCGTCGGGTACCCGCATCGCCGCTCGCTCAAGCGTCCGCTACGGCGATCACCCCGCGCCTCCCTCGGGTCCTGTGTTGAAGCACCTGCCGGGATGGCTACTCAGCAGCTCCCAGGACGAAGAATCGTCATTCGTCAATTACCACACGGTAGCGGCGGACCTGTGGGAAGGGCTCCATCCACCAGGTGTACAGGCGTCCATCCGGGCCGATTTCATCGACGATTCCAGTTTCAGGGAAGTAGCCCTCCCAAGTGATTGATCCCAGATAGC
>CALAKE010000198.1 GCA_937922775.1 uncultured bacterium
GAAAGACCGTACCAGCAGCAAGTTGAGAGATTTGGTGCACGCGATCAAACATAGGTCAGCTCTGGGAGGTCAGGTCACTAGGGCAATTCAGGAGCCTGCCGGCCACGCCGACCTGGGGACAACGCAGCGGTACATGCACCTGTCACCGGCAGAAGTTGAGTCGGCGATCCGGTTGCTTGAGGAGCCGATTCCCGTCCCCGCGTTTGGAGACATAGTGGAGACGGCCAGGGTGTGAAACCTCAAGTCCTTTGTTTACAACAGATAAATGGTGGAGGCGGCGGGAATCGAACCCGCGCCCGAAAATCGTCCGCGCGAGGCATCTACATGCCCGGCCGATTGGGCTCGGCCTAGAGCAGGACCTGGGGTGGGCAGGCCAGATTTGTGCTATATCTAAGCGGGTAACGCCCCATCACGGCAGCCTCTGGAATGATTCCCTCGCCTTGGGGGAATGGCCCGGAATTGGAGGGTCAGGGATGCCCGCCCTTCGCCTGGCGCCACCCATGACCCTTGCCGTCGAGGGCGACTCGTTTGGAGGACCCGTGGATTTCGGATGGACTGATGATCAGGTTGCCTTGCGCCAAGGTGCCGTGGGATTTGCCTCCCGGCGGCTTGCCGATGGTGTGATCGAGCGCGATCGTGACAGTGTCTTCTCTCGTGATCTATGGGACGCCTGTGCCGACTTCGGGCTCCAGGGCATCCTGGTACCGGAGGAATGGCAAGGAGGCGGCCACGACACGCTGTCGGCGGTCGCGGTTTTAGAGGGCATTGGCTACGGCGCGCGGGACAACGGGCTCGTGTTCTCGGTCGCCTCGCATGCCGCGTCCTGTGCCGGCCCGCTCGTCGAGTTTGGCAGCGAGGACCAGAAGAGCCGCTGGCTGCCGGGCCTGGCCAACGGCACCTCGATTGGCGCCACGGCCATCACGGAGCCCGACTCGGGATCGAATGCCCTCGCCTTGGCTACGACCGCTGTCGAGAACAGTGGCGACTGGATTCTCGATGGCTCGAAGACGTTCGTGACCAACGGCCCAATCGCAGATCTTTTTCTCATCTACGCGCGGACCGGTGCCTCGGGCTTCGGGGGCATTACGTGCTTCGTAGTGCCGCGGGACGCAGATGGGCTAGCAGTCGGGCCGGCCATGGACAAAATGGGCATTCGTACGAGTCCGATCTCACAGGTGCATCTGGATGGCTGCCAGGTGCCCGGCTCGGCCATCCTCGGGGGAGTTGGCTCGGGAGCGATGGTTTTCAGCCAGACGATGGACCTCGAGCGGCTGCTGGTTATGGCGCCGGCGATCGGTGTCATGCAGCGGCTCCTGGAGCGTTGTGTGGGGCACGCCCGGGAGCGGACCGTTGGCTCCGTGCCTATCGGTAAGCAGCAGGTGATAGCGCACCGTATTGCCGAGATGGAGCTTGAGCTCGAGGCCGCCCGCCTCCTGCTCTACCGCGCGGCCTGGCATCGGACCCACAGCGGGGCGGCTACGCGGGAGTCCGCCCTTGCCAAGCTTGCCGTGAGCGAGGCTTACGTGGCCAGCTGTCGCACGGCTATTCAGATCTTCGGAGGCTATGGGTACATGGTCGACTACGAGCTCGAGCGCGAGTTGCGCGACGCTGTCGCCGCCACTCTGTATGTGGGCACGTCCGAGATTCAGAAGAATCTGATCGCAGGATTGAGGGGGTTGGGATGAACTCTGCATATGGCAGCTGTTACGGGCGCCGGGATGCCGCTAGAAAGTCGCGGCGCACCGCCGCACTACGTCTGTCGATCTGCCTGCTGATTCTCCTGATTGCTGCCTCCGAGGTCTTAGCGCATAACCCCGGAGAGAGCTATCTGTACTTGCAGATCTTCTCTGATCGCATCACCGGGCGCTTCGAGATCGAGCTCGCCGATTTCAACGAGGCCCTCGAACTGTCGGGAACCGACGGCGAGATCACTGTCGAAAACTTCGACGAGAGGGTCGACTTCCTCCGCCAGTACTACCTCGAACACGTCGAGATCTCAGCAGAAGGGCGGCCACTTCCGATCAACTTCACGGCCTACGAGGTCCTGCGGGTACGGAGTGGATATGCGCAGATGTCCTTCGAGATTGGCGGACTCGATGGGGTCCCCGATGTTCTGACCTTCGACTACTCGGTCTTGTTCGACGAGGACCCGGACCACCGCGGCTTCCTCCTTGTCGAGCACAACTGGGCGACGGGTACATTCGCCAACGAGAACCAAATCTCGTTGGTATTCAGCCCGAGCTCGAGACACCAGGACTTCGACCTGACCTCCTCCGGCCGTCTGCGAGGCTTCCTGGCCGTGGTCGGCCTTGGCTTCGATCACATGTTGCTGGGCTTCGACCATGTGCTGTTCCTGCTGGCTCTGTTGCTGCCCGCTGCGCTACGCCGCGAGAACGGGAAATGGCAGCCAGTCGACCGGTTCAACACGTCCCTGATCAACGTAGTCAAGATCATCGTCTCTTTCACCGTCGCCCACAGCATGACGCTCATCTTGTCGGCGTTCGGGATTGTCCACCTGCCAGAAGGCCTCGTGGAGGTGGTGATCGCCGCTTCGGTTGCCGTTGCGGCGGCCAACATCCTGTTCCCCTTGTTTGGTGATCGACTCTGGATGATGGTGTTCGGCCTCGGTCTCTTCCACGGCTTCGGTTTCGCATTCTCGCTGCCGGAGCTGGGCATCCTCGGAGAGCATCCCGGGCTGGCGATACTCGGCTTCGTCCTCGGCATCGAGATCGGTCAGGTCGTGATCGTCGCTGTGCTCCTGCCGTTCCTCTACTTGCTCCGTAAGTCGCGTTTCTACCGCAATGTGGTTCTGCCCGTTGCCGCGATTGCGATGATTCTCGTAGCGAGCGTCTGGGTCGTGGAGCGGGCGTTCGGCCTGGAGTTCCGGATGACCCAGCGAGCCAAAGCGCTGATTCGGAGCTTTCTACCATGAGCACCCCGTCCCGAGTGCTGCTGAACCGGGTGATCGACGCGGCAGCGTGCCGTGATCCCGAGGCCGTGGCTATTCGCTGTGATGGTGGAGCGATGAGCTACGGGCAGCTCGCACAGCGGACAAACGGCCTGGCCCACTTGCTGCTCGAGACCGGGCTGCAGCGTGGGGAGCGCGTTGCCGTGTTTCTCGGCAAGGGTTTCAGGGTGCCGGTTGGCCTTTACGGAGTTTTCGCCGCCGGCGGCTTGCTGGTGCCGATCGACCCGAGATCGCCCTCGGAGCAAGTGATCCGGATTCTGCGCGCCACCGGCGCGACTCGCCTGGTGACGGAGCCCGGCAAGCTCGAGGTCGTTCAGGCGGCCCTCGCGGCATGTCCGGAGGTGTCGCACGTCGTTGGCCTCGACACTGACGAAGGCGTCCAGGCTGAGTGCTTTCCTTGGACTTCGGTGAGCTCAACGGTCGGCGATCGTCCACCTGATGTCGGGGTAGCAGAATCGGATCCGGCCTACATCCTGCATACCTCCGGCTCGACGGGGGTTCCGAAGCTCATTCTCCATACCCACGGCAGCGCGATCAGCTTCCTCGAGTGGGCGGTGGCCGAGTACTCTCTCACGCCCGAAGATCGATTGAGCAACCACTCTTCGCACCACACCTGCTTTGCCACATTCGACTACTACGCCGCGTCGCGCGCGGGGGCCGCCACAGTGATCTTGACGCCGGCGTCGATGGTCATGCCTGGCAGCCTGTCGGCGTTGCTCGAGCAGGAGAGTGTCTCGGTCTGGTATTCGGTGCCTACGGCGTTGGTCCATCTATCCCTTCGCGGCAGTTTGGAAGAACGCGACTTGAGCGCCCTTCGTTGGGTCCTGTTCGCGGGCGAGAGCTTCCCCGAGAGGCACCTGCTCCGGCTCAGGCAGCAGCTCCCTGGCGCTCGCTTCAGCTACGCGTACGGCTCAACCGAGACCAACGTCTGCGCTTACTATCACCTGCCAGATGAGGGCGAGATTCCCAACCCGGTGCCCATAGGGAAAGCCTGTCCCAATTCGGAGCTGAGAATCGCCGACGACAATCTGCGATCTGTTCCCCCGGGTGAAATCGGCGAGCTGCTCGTGCGCGGATCGACTGTGATGTCGGGCTATTGGAACGACTCTGAAATCAACCAGCGCGTCTTCGTTCAGCCCCCCTCGAGCGCTGAGCCGGAGGACCCCTATTTTCGCACTGGTGACCTGGTTCGCGCCCGCGACGATGGCAACGTCACCTTCGTCGCCCGCGCAGATCTCCAGGTGAAGGTCCGTGGCCACCGCGTCGAGCTCGAGGAGATCGAACGGTCTCTCTTGTCCCTCGAACCGATCGAGGAAGCCGCCGCCTACGTGGTTCCAGATCGCGAGGGGAGCTCCTCGATTCGGGCGGCGGTGGTGGCGGGCAACGGTGCAGTGCCGGATCGCTGGCAAATCCTGGACAGTCTGAGGCAGATACTCCCTCCACACGCCGTGCCGGAGAAGATAGAGATCCGTGCGGACCTACCGCTGACGCCGACGGGCAAGGTGGACCGCATCGCTCTCCAGACCGTTGCCGCGAAGGAGGTTGGCCGCGATGGCGAATGAGATCAAGCCGGGTATCGAGGCCGAGGAGGTTGAGGGCCGGATCATCTCGTTCGTGAAACGCGAGCTGCTGGGTCCAGGAATACCCGTTAGCCTCGACGAGGACCTCCTTTCGGGAGGCCTGCTCGACTCACTGGGTGCACTGCGTCTGGCGACGTTTGTCGAGGGAGAGTTCCAGATCACCGTTCAGCCCTCCGATTTCGTGATCGAGAACTTCCGGAGCGTCGCGGCTCTCGCCGAGTATGTTCGCCGCAGCATCGGCCGCGAGGGGGCCGGAGCGCCAGACACAGGGAACTGACTTCATGTTCGTGGCGAGCATCCGCGCGGGAATGCACAATGGCCCGACCAGGTCCTGAAGGCTCAGGTCTCACACACAGCCAGGAGCAGATCTGGGTCGGCCAGAAGCTTCATCCCGACAGCCCGCTCTACAACATGGCTTTCGCCTTCGTGTTCGCGGCGGAGCTTCGCCCCGACCTGTTCGGCGAGGCGTGGAGCCGCGCCGTCGAGCGCAGCGATGTCCTCCGTACCCGAGTCGCAGAGGATGAGGCGGGTGGGCATCGACGAGTCCTGGCGCCCCGGGCGCGGCCCACCGAGGTACGAGATTTCACGCAGCGCGACGATCCGGAATCGGAGTTCCGCGACTGGTGCCGGGAGCGCTGTGCCCGTCCGTTGCCGGTGGGAGGAGACCTCGTCGACAGCGTGCTCGTGCGGCTCGGCAGTGGCAAGACAGGGTGGTACCTCAACCAGCACCACCTCGTCACCGATGCCTGGTCCACCGTGTTGTTGTACCGAGAAGTCGGAGCAGAGTACGCTGCGCTGCTCGGCGAAGGCGGCAAAGAGCGTCCACCACTCTGCGACTACCATGCGACGGCGGCGGCACTGCAGACCGGCGCGGCCGAGCGGGCGAAAGCGTCCGAACACTGGTCGGCTCGACAGCTCGCGGGTCGCTCGGTTTCCCTCTACGGTCGCAGCACCGAGCCGGGGGGCACCGCGAGCACCCGTTTGACTCTCGAGCTCGACGCGAATCGCTCCCGCGACCTCGAACGGATTTGCAGGCAGGAGGGTTTTCTGACCCTGTCGGAGGAAATGTCGCGGTTCGCCGTGCTCGCTACTCTTCTGTCGAGTTGGCTCCACCGGATCAGCGGCAGCCGCGACATCAGCTTCGATGCCCCGGTCGCCGGGCGCCCGACGGCCGACGCGAAACATGCTCTCGGTCTGTTTATCGAGATATTCCCATTTGCCGTGAGGGTCGAGCCGGCCGACTCCTTCAGAACTCTCGGAGCGAAGTGTCTGGAGGAGGCCAAGCAGTTCCTCCTCCACGCCCTCCCGGGCCTGAGCGCCCCCTCGGGGACCACGGCCGGCAACGTCGTGCTCAACTACTTTCCGGCCGCGTTCGGGCCGTTCGCGGGGGTTCCTGTCGAAGTGGATTGGGTCCATCCCGGGCATGGTGACAGCGTCCACGCCCTGCGCCTCCAGGTGCACGACTTTTCGGAGTCCGGCCGCTACACCTTGCACTTCGATTTCAACGAGGAAGCTCTCCCGGAGCGCTTTCGTCGTCGCAGCCTCCTGCACTTCGAGAAGATGCTGGACGCGTTCCTCGACGACCCCGATCGCCCCATCGGTGCGGTCGACATTGTGGTTGACGAGGAGCGAGATGCACTGGCAGCGCTGAATGCCACGGGCTCTTCGCCCCTCCCGAGCCGAACCGTAGTCGACATGTTCGAGGCGCAGGCCGATCTCGAGCCCGAGCGAGTCGCACTGCGGCAAGGACAATCGGAGGTTTCCTTCGAGGTCTTGCGAGAGCAGTCCGAGGCCCTAGCTACGACCTTGTTGGTGCATGGCGTTGAACCGGGGGATCGAGTTGCCGTTCACGGCAGGCGCTCGACACTGACCGTAATCGCCATCCTCGCCATTCTGAGGGCACGCGGTGCTTTTGTCCTCATCGACCCGGCCGCACCGCAGCAGCGACTGGAGCATGTGCTCGAGGATTGCGGCGCCCACATCCTGCTCGTCGGAGAGGAGGAAGGCGTCGCAGCAGTGCCGGGTGTCATGCAGCTGTCGATAGATCAGGCGATCCATGCCGGGATCGACCAGAAACCCGAGGGGCTGCGGCCAAGCCTGGAGGATCTCGCCTACCTCATGTACACGTCGGGTTCCACCGGGCGACCCAAGGGCGTGCTCGTCGGGCATGGTGGACTGGCCGATTATCTCCAATGGGCAGATCGAGAATATGCGCGAGGAGACCGGCTGACGTTCCCGCTGTTCACTTCATTGGCGGTCGACCTCACTCTCACCAGCCTGTTCCTTCCCTTGATCACGGGAGGCACGCTCGAGATTTATCCGGAGCCCGGCGGACCGGTCGACACCGCTCTGATGGACGTCGCCCGGGCCGATTCCGTCGATTTCATCAAGCTCACCCCCTCACACCTTTCTCTGCTCGGACGAATCGGCCTCGAGGGCTCGCGAATTCGGCGCATGGTGGTCGGCGGCGAGAATCTCTCGACTCGTCTGGCGGCGTCGATCAGCGCCCAACTCCACGACCAGGTCGAGATCACCAACGAGTACGGGCCGACGGAGGCGGTTGTGGGCTGCGTAGCGCACCGATTCGATCCCGTGGCCGACAGCGATGCCAATGTCCCTATCGGCATTCCAGCGGACCACGTGCAGGTGGAGATCCTGAACGAGGCGCTGTCGCCGGTGCCGTGGGGCACGCCGGGGGAGCTGTGGATCTCGCGGTTTGGTCTAGCGCGCGGCTACCACGGGCGGGAAGATCTCACCGCGGAGAGTTTCCCACCTCACCCGCACATACTGGGCGAGCGCCGCTACCGAACCGGTGACCTGGTGCGGATGACAGACTCGGGCTCTCTCGAGTACCTCGGCCGCCTCGACCGTCAACTCAAGGTCGCGGGTTTCCGCGTCGAGCCAGGCGAGATCGAATTGGCATTGCTCTCGTTGCCCATCATCGAACAATGCGCCGTGATCGGGCACCGCCGCGCGGCCCCGGTGCTGACGACGCGCACCGGCATCCGCGCTTGCGCTCGCTGTGGCCTCCCGTCCAACTACCCGCGTGCGAGCTTCGACGAGGAAGGTGTCTGCAGCATCTGCAGGTCCTATGAGTCCATCCGGGAGAATGCGCAAGCTTATTTCAAGACCATCGACGACCTACGCGAGCTGTTCGAGGAATCTTCCCGCCGACGCTCGGCGAGCTACGACTGCATGATGCTCTACAGCGGCGGCAAAGACTCCAGCTACGCGTTGTGCAGGCTTGTCGACATGGGTCTCTCCGTGTATGCGTTCACGCTCGACAACGGTTTCATCTCCGAGAGTGCCAAGGAGAACATCCGGAAGGTGACCGAGCGCCTGGGCGTCCCGGTCGAGTTCGCCACGACCCCGGCAATGAACACGATCTTCCGTGACAGCCTGATGCGCTTCTCGAACGTCTGCAATGGTTGTTTCAAGACGATCTACACCTTGAGCATGAAGCGGGCGAAAGAGCTCGGGATTCCGATCATCGTCACCGGCCTTTCACGGGGTCAGATGTTCGAGACCCGATTGACTGCAGAGATGTTTCATGAGGGTCGATGTAGCCCCGAAGAGGTCGATGCCGCGGTGCTGGCGGCGCGCAAGGTCTACCATCGGGTCGCCGACGAGGTTTCTCGATCGCTCGACGTTTCGATCTTCGCAGACGATCACATCTTCGAGGAGATCCAGTTCGTCGACTACTATCGCTACTGCGACGTTGGTCTCGACGAGGTGGTTGCCTACCTGCAAGAAAAGGTGGCGTGGGAGCGGCCGCAGGACACAGGGCGCTCGACCAACTGCCTCATCAATGACATCGGTATCTACGTTCACAAGAAGGAGCGTGGCTATCACAACTACGCGCTGCCTTATAGCTGGGATGTTCGTCTCGGCCACAAGAGCCGTGAGGCAGCCCTGGGCGAGCTCGGCGACGAAATCGACCCGAGTCATGTCAAAGAAACGCTCGCGAAGATTGGCTACGACGAGGCCAGCCTGACTCCGGACTTCGAACCGGCGACCCTTGCCGCCTACTATGTGGCCGCGCGGGACGTCTCGGACCAGGAGCTCAGGGAGCTGCTGAGCGAGCGACTACCCGTCCAGCTCATTCCCGGGCAGCTGCAGCGGGTCGATTCGATCCCGCTGACAGCGAGCGGCAAAGTCGATGAAAGAGCGCTCTCCGCCTTGGCGCTCCGTACGCAGCCGGAGAGGAGGTTTCGAGCCCCCGAAGGTCCGGTAGCGCAGTTCCTGGCTGGAGTCTGGCAGGAAGAGCTGGAGATCGACCTCGTCAGTACCGACGACAGCTTCTTCGCCCTCGGTGGTACGTCCCTCATAGCGATGCAGGTCATGCTGCTGCTTTGCCAGGAGTTCAATATCGACCTGCCGCTTGAGACGATCTTTTCCCACCCGACGGTCGAGGAGCTGGCGAAGGTGGCGGAGGACAGAATCCTTGCCGACGTCGCCGGATTGCCTGACGCCGAGCGGCGGCGGCTACTCGAGGACATCGAGCCCCCCGTGTGATTTTCGCTATTCAGCCGATCTACCAGCTCGCAGGAGCTGCCCGAGCACGGCGCCACGCTGCGCCACGCTGAGCTCCCTGAAGGTCTCGACCTGCTCGTTCGTCTGTGTATAAAGCCGAAGACGGCGAACCCGCGCCCCGGCGCTACGAAACTCCATGTGCGTGATCATCATGGAGGGGCGATAGGACAGCCGAAGGTCCGGACGTCTCGAGGCTACTCGGTGAACCAGCTCGGTGTCCGCGGCGCGCTCCCATTCCTTGAAGAGGCCGAGCTCCTCGAAAACGGCCGCTCGGACCGCCATGTTGTTCGCATGGCCGAAATGGTGGGCTGCCGCGCAGCGACGGGTCACGTAGGCAGTCTTGGCGTTCTCGTATGCGCCCAGCAAGCGCAACGAGAAAGGGGCATCGGGGGGGTACAAGCACTGTCCGAGGAGGATGGCGATCTCGGGGTGCTGCATGCCATCTCGGATCGACCGCAGCCAATGCCTATCGACGATACAGTCGGCGTCCGTGAAAGCGATCAGCGGCGCCCGGGCC
>CALAKE010000199.1 GCA_937922775.1 uncultured bacterium
TGGCTTCAGAAAATACCAGCCAGCCAGAAGAACAGCCAGCGCTGCAAGGCCGATTGCGCTTCCTACCACCCACTTTGGTGGACCGCTCGGTCGAGGCGCCGCTGCCGCAGGAAGGACTGCGGTCTCGCTGTGGACAGTGCCGGAAGCGATCTCTTGGCGTAGGTCCTCGAGCTCATTCCGAATGTCCAGGGCCGATTGATAGCGACGATTGGGATCCTTTTCCAGACAGTGCCGGACGATCCGGCCCAGGTGGTGGGGTAGCTCGATCTTGAGCTCGGTGACCGAATCAGGGGTGTCGCGGAGGATGGAGGAGATCAGGTCGGCCGAAGTCTCACCACCGAACGGTCGACTCCCAGTAGCCATCTCGTAGAGGAGGACGCCCATCGAGAAGATGTCCGAGCGGTGGTCGAGCGGCCTGCCCTGCACTTGCTCGGGTGACATGTACGGCACCGTCCCCATGACCTTTCCCGCCTCGGTGAGTGCCTCGGTGCTGGCGTCGGGGCTAATCCCGAGCTCAGAAGCTTCGCCGAGAAGCTTGGCCAGTCCGAAATCGAGGATTTTGACCCGGCCTTCTTCGGTCACCATGACGTTTGCGGGCTTCAGATCTCGATGAACGATTCCCTTCGCGTGGGCGGTGGATAGTGCATCCGTCAAGGGAATGGCCAGCTCGAAAACCTGATCGAGGTCCATGCCGCCGTCGGGAATCATCCGACCCAGACTCTCACCCTCGACCAACTCCATGGTGAGGAAGTGCGTGCCAGCGTCTTCCTCGACCGAGAAGATAGTCACGATGTGGGGGTGATTGAGCGCCGCAACGGCTTCGGCCTCGCGTTGGAAACGCGCCAGAGCCTCCGGGTCGCTTGCCAGATCGGTCGGCAAGATCTTCAATGCCACCTGACGCTTGAGCTTGGTGTCTTCGGCAAGGTAGACCTCGCCCATGCCACCATGGCCGAGCTTCTCTGCGATTCTGTAATGACCTAGCGTCGTGCCGATCACTTGTCGGTGTGCCTCCGCCCACGTTGCTGAAAGGTACGGGCCATTCTACCGCCCGCGGTCCACTCCGGGTCCACTGACTGTCGTTAGTAGGCTAGTGGGGCGCGCAGGGGCGCCAAGACAGCTCGAGTAGGCCACAGTTGGGCAAAGCGAACAATTGGCATGGTTCTCGTCGCAGACCGCTTGACGAGAGCGTTGATGGGCTACCCGACCTCCGTACTTGTCGCCCCAAAGCTGAGCTGGTAAGGACGGATCCACGCCAGGTAGGAGACTCCGACCAGCAACAAGACCGCCAGGACAGCAAGGACCCCCGACAGAATCGGGGACCCGTCATAGTGCTCTCGTATCTGTTGATTGACGGCTTCCACCGTACACCACCTCCTCGTTGCCCGAGATCCCTACGCCACGACTGGTTTCTCCAGTATCAGCAGATCCGGCCCATCGAGCGCCTCCGAAGGCACGCCAGTAGCTGCGAGGTGTGGCTCGTGGGGAATCCCCGTCTGATGAGGTGGTCAGCGATGTCGTTCTTCCGTGATGGAGCAAGGACATAATCCTTGCTAGAATAAGGACATGTCCAAAGTCACGTCCAAGCTTCAGGTCACGATCCCCAAAGCCATTGCCGAGCAGTACGGCATCAAGCCAGGAGACGAGATCGAATTTCGAGCGTCTGGCGAGACGATCCGCATCATCCCCCCCAGGGGTCGGGTAGCAGGTCGACTCGGTGTCGAGGAGCGCCTGCGCCTCTTCGACGAGGCGACAGCCCGTCAGCGTGAACGCGAGAAGCACATGAAACTCCCGGCGGAGCCGCCTGCAGAGCGAGACTGGAAGCGAGAGGACCTGTACACCCGTGGCAAGTCTCGTTGACACCAACATCCTGGTCTATCGGTACGACCCCCGATCTCCAGCCAAGCAAGAGCTCGCGCGCGAGCTGCTGCGTCGCGGGCTCACGCGCCGAGATTTGATTCTGCCTCATCAAGCTCTCGTGGAGTTTGTGGCTGCAACGACTCGGCCGCGCTCCGATCTGAGCGGCGCATCGTTGCTCGCACCCGAGGTCGCCTATCGCGAGGCCGAGGGGCTGATGCGCGACTTTCCCGTTATCTACCCGGATCAGGACATTCTGAACATGGCGCTCCGCGGCGTCTCCATCTACAGCCTGTCCTGGTTCGATGCCCACCTGTGGGCCTACGCGGAGGTCAATGGCTTACCCGAGATCCTCTCCGAGGATTTCGAGCATGGACGCCACTATGGTCACGTCAGGGTCGTCGATCCCTTTCTCGTCGCCGCGAACGAAATCCACGAGCTACCGCCGATGTACGAACCCGACCATCCGTGACCACCACCGAGCTCGGTCGGTGAGTTCGACTGAGTGGGTGAGCCAACGGTGAGCAAGGAGCCGGCTGCGGCCTTGAATTTCCACGGTTTGGCGCGGTTCACCGAGGAGCTCTCCATATCCGTCGCCAGCCCACGACTACTACAGGAGGCTGTCCCACGGTGTTGTTGAGGACCGCGGGTGAGGGATGAGGTATGAGGACTCAATCTCAAAGCAGAAGAACGCGCTTAGACTAG
>CALAKE010000200.1 GCA_937922775.1 uncultured bacterium
ACGGCCAGACCTCCGGCAACGTTAGACAAGCGAGCGGCGTCGGCAGCCGGAGCGCCGGCAACATGGCCGAGGGCAAAAGCTGCAATCACTGTGTCCCCGGCCCCTGTCACATCGGCGATCTCGTCGGAGCCATGAATAGCGATGTGCAGCGGTTCGGCGTCTTGCTCGAAGAGCACCATTCCTCGCGATCCGCGCGTGATCAGGATCACCTCGCTGGCGAGCTCCTCGAGGAGCCGGAGTCCGGCGGCTTCGAGAGCGACCCTGTCGTCGTCGAGCTCGACATGCAGTGCTGATTCCACCTCTGTCTGGTTGGGGGTGGCGGCGGTCACCCCGGCAAAGCCGAGCAGCGAGGCGCGGGAGTCGAGAAAGACTGGCAGGTTTCGGGATGCGAGCACAGGTCGGAGCTGCTGGTAGAGGTTCGCATCGACGCTGCCGAGGCTGTAGTCAGATATCAACACTGCATCGACGTCATTGAGCAGAGCGGTCAGCGATCCGACGAGTGCCGAGCTCGAGTCAACGTCGATGGTCCATGGCAACTCCTGGTCGATACGCAGGACCTGTTGCCTCACCGTGTGCACGCCGCCTGCCATCACCCTGGTCTTCACCGGGGTGCTCGCGTCGCTCCTGCGCACGAGGTTGTCGGTATCGACGCCACCCTGCTGCAGGCTCGCGAGAAGGGCACCTCCCACTCCATCATCGCCGATATAGCCAGCGGCGCTGACACGTGCCCCGAGGGCGGCGACGTTGAGCATGGCGTTGCCGGCCCCTCCTGGGCGAACCTCCTCTGACTCGTGCTTGAGAACCAGTGCCGGGGCCTCTCGTGAAACGCGCGTTGTCGAGCCATAGAGAAACCGGTCAGCAACGACGTCACCCCACACCAAGACATGCAACGAGCTGAATCGCTCGATCCAGGGTCGGAGCTCGACCATCGACGGTGAGCTGGAGGCAGCGGATGGGGGCATGGCGAGCAGAAAGCTTCAGTTTCCTCGATTGCTGAGAAAAAACGGGCTCGATCGGAGGATGAAGTTACGTTGCGATCGCTTCAGCGTCAACTACTTCGGACCTCGCCACACTTCGTCCACGACCTCGAGCACGGCTTCTACCTCGAGCCCGTCCATGCAACGGTGCTCGAGGGGACAATCATGAGAGAGACAGGGCTGGCAGGAGCAGTCCGCGCTCACGGGATAGACCCGAGGACCGCGTGGGCAGGTCCGCCGAGGATCTGTTGGGCCGAACAGGACGATCGTTGGTCGTCCCAGGGCTGCCGCGAGGTGGGCCGCTCCCGTGTCGTTGCTGACCACGACCCGGCATCGCTGCAGCGCTGCGGCGAGGTCGATGAGGTCCGTCCCCACAAGATCGATGCATGCGGTCTCAGAGGCTTCGTCGACTTCCGCCGAGGCGGCTCGGTCCATCGGACCTCCGAGCAATGCCGGCTTGGCGCCGAAGGCTTCCGCGCACGCTGTGGCAAGGGCACCGTAAGCCGCCGCAGGCCAGCGTTTTGCCGGCCCGTTGGCGGCTCCCGGCACCAAGCCGATGATATCCCCGGCCTCGGAGATGATGTCGACTGAGCGTCGCTCGAGTTCCGGCGAGAGGGGCATCAGGAAATCGGAGCCTGAGGGGGCCTCGAGCGCAAGTGGCTCTAGGAGGCCAGCGAAGCGGTCGGCCTCGTGGATGACGTGGTGCGGGGGTGGCGGAGCCAGAGCATCGGTGAGAAGCCATCCGCGACCGTCAGTCGCATAGCCGATCCGACGCGGTATGCGAGCGAGGGTGGGAATGAGAGCAGCCTCGAACGCATTGGGCAGAAGCAGTGCTGTGTCGATGGCAAGCCCTCGCAGCTCCGAAATGGTGGCACGGATATCATGCAAGCCCCTGACGCCCTGACGACGGCGATATGAAATGTACCGTGTTTGCATGCCGAGCTCTTTCAAGAGCGGCTGGACGTGCCCGGGTCCCCAGAGGGTAAGACGATCGGGGACACTGGATGCGAGTCGGCGCACGGTTGGCATGGCCATGATGGTGTCACCCAGCCACGTCGGCAGCCGCACGACCCAGTTGCCAGTCATGCGGGCCTCGTTCTCCAGCGGTCGTGGATCCAGAGCCAGGCCCCAGGATGCTCTCGGACATGCTCCTCGAGCCTGGCCGTAGCCGCCGCGGTTACCATCTCGAGCGCCTGATCCACTGGAAGGTCGCCGAGCTCGAGGGCTGGCTCGATCACGAACCGGTACTTGCGGCCGTCAGGTACCGCGAAGGACGGCACGATGGGGGCCCCGGTTCGTTGATGAAGTTGCGCGAGGAGGCGTGAGGTCGCGGCCAACTTGCCGAAGAAGGGTGCGAACGTAGCCTGAGAAGGGATCGTGTTCTGGTCGATCATGACTGCCACCACGTCGCCCTGCCGCAGTGCCCGCAATGCCCCACGAACCGCACCATCCTTGCTGATCACCTTGTTACCGGTGCGCGTCCGCAGAGCGAAAAGGGTCTTCTCGAGGTCAGGATCCGCGAGGCGCCGGGCGATCACCTGCAGGGGCATGCCCACCAGGCCGAAGACGACGCCCATCAGCTCCCAGTTGCCGAAGTGGCCGCTGGCCAGGAGGGCGCCCCGGCCCTGCCGTAGGGCTGCCTCCATGTTTGAGTAGCCGTCCACGACTCCAACTTCGTGGATATCATCATGCGCGAGCTGGCTGCTCCACAACATCTCGAAAATCGTTCGGCCCGCCTGCGCGAATGCGGCTCGGCCAAGCGCCTTTCGCTCCGCCGCCGTCGCCTGTGGGAATGCTATCGCGAGATTGCGGTCGGCGACTCTCCGATGACGGGCATCGAGCATGCTGACAAGTCGGCCGAAGCCATGTCCGACTCTCCCTGCGGTGGCGAAGCTGGTGCGTGGCAAGATCCCCGTTGCTGCCCGCGTTAGCATCCCCGAAGCGCTCACTACGAAGCTCCGCTTGCTGCTCGAATGCGGCCCAGCAGCCACTTGCCGAGCACCGCGGGTCGCCGCGGTCGCAGCCTGTAGCGCCAGACGTAGGTTTCAACGCTCAGTCCATCAGCCGGGATCCGCACGGCGTCCTTTTCGGTAGTGATGAGAGCTGCGGCGCCAGCGGCCTGTGCCTCTTGTTCCAGGTGCCGCAAGTCCGTTGGTCCATAGACATGATGGTCGGGGAAGTTGCCACTTCCGGCAAGTACCATCCCTGCTTTCGCGAGGTCTTCGAAGAATCTGTTTGGTTGCGCAATGCCGGCAAAGGCGTACAACGGTTGCGGCAGCTCTTCAGGTGGCAACGGATCGGGTAGCAGCGCTGCCTTGACTGGCGCGGATCCAGCCGCCCCCAGCGTGGCGCCAGCGGCGTAGTGCGTGAGTGACCATGCCGCCGGCCGCATGGGCCCGAACTCGAAAACCGGTCGATCTGGATGGCGTGCTCTCAGTGACGGCAGGACATCGTGCTCACCGTTCGAGACGAGAAGAAAGGCGTCGGCACGAGAGGCAGCCGATGGGTTTTCACGCAGGCGCCCCGCGGGCATCGGCCGGTCCCGCCAAAATGGAGCCGAAGCGTCGACCACGAGAAAATTGAGGTCACGCGATACGCGCAGATGCTGGAACGCATCATCGAGGAGGAAAACGTCGAGAGGGGCGGCGTCGAGTGCCAGCTCGGCGGCTTCCTCCCGCCGGCCGGCTACGGCCACCGTTGCCTTGGGAAGCGTTCGCGCCAGCCAGAACGGCTCATCGCCGGCCAAACGATCGGGCACGAGGACTCGACCGTTGCCGCGTGAGACAAGTAGCGGCTCACGCCCTTCCCTCCGATAGCCTCGACTGAGAATCGCCGGACGCATGCCCATCGCAATCAGCAGTTCCGACAGGGCCGCAACGGCGGGTGTTTTACCGACCCCGCCGACCGACAGGCCACCGATGCTCATCGTCGGCCGAGGCAGCCGTGCCACGCGCCGCCATCCGCGCCGGTAAGTTTCGACCCGCAGCGCCGCAATCGCGCCCCAAACCGCGCCCAGCAGTTTGACCATGCCCAGCCTTCGCGCTCAGCTCAGGAATGCCGATAGCACACGGGCCGTCCGCCGCCCGGCGGTGGCATCCCTGAAGGCAACCTTTCGAGCTCTGCTTCCCATCTCTTCTCGTTGCTCTTCGTCACTCAGCAGCGTCATCCATGCATCGGCGAGCTCATCGGCGTTCCTCACGACCGTCGCCGCACCCGCCTGAAGGAACTCCTCAGCCAAGGCAGCGAAGTTTTCCATGTGCGGGCCAAACAGCACCGGCTGACCGTAGACCGCTGGCTCGAGGAGATTGTGGCCGCCGGTCGGGACCATGCTGCCGCCGACGAAGCTGGCGATCCCTAGTCCGTAGGCTACGGGAAGCTCTCCGATCGTGTCTAGCAGCAGGACCTCGGCACCGTCGGGTCCGTCGCCGCTCCTGCGCCGACACCGCCAGCCGGCGGCAGTCACTTTGGCGGCCACCTGGTCGAATCGTTCCGGGTGTCTAGGAGCAAGCAGGAGCCGAATGTCGGGGCGGACTTCGCGCGCCTTTGAGAATGCTTGCAGGACGAGATCCTCTTCTTCCGGCATCGTGCACCCTGCCACCAGGAGCTCGTCTTCAGCGCCTAGATTCAGCACGTCGGCGAGCGCCTGCCTGGTTTCAACGGGTGAAGCCAGGACAGCCGCGTCCGCCTTCAGGTTGCCAGTGGTGAAGACTCGCTCCGAGGGTATTCCGAGGGCCCTGAAGCGTGCGGCTTCGCGCGGGGTCCGGGCGCAGATCACCGAAACCTGATTCATGACATTGCGCCACCACTGACCGAGCCAGCGATAGCGCGACAAAGAGGTCGCCGACAGGCGGCCGTTGACCACGGCCACCGAGACCTCTCGTTCCATGCAGGCTCGAACCATGTTGGGCCAGATCTCGGTCTCAACCAGCAGAAGGGCTTGTGGCTGCAATGCATCGAGGAAGGACCCGACCGCACCGGGCAGGTCCAGTGGGCAATAGAAGTGGGCATCCGCTCCGGATCGCGCGGCCAGAGATTGACCGGTGGACGTGGTCGTCGAGAGCAACATGGGCGCACCTGGCAGCATTTCCCGCAGGTGACACATGAGCCCTCGTGCCGCGTGCACCTCGCCCACCGAGACCGCGTGAATCCAAACGGCGCCCGGTTTCATCTCCCGTAACTCCGGAGGAACCTGTCCGAGCCGCTGCGCCAGACCGTCGGCATAGCGACCGCCGCGGACCAGAGCCCAGAGAGTGCGGGGCGCGTAGGCACACAGGCCCAAAGCGTATAGAAAGGTATAAAGGGCGTACATCGTCAGTGTCGGAGCGGCTTGAATTGAGCGCCGAACCATCGGGCCGCGCGGCGTCGGAATTATAGGGACGACGTTCGGAAGCGTCAATTACCGCCGTTCAACACGAGTGCCCCTTCTCTGCCTGATCAGCGATACAGCGCGTCCGCCGTGCGAGAATGAAGAGCATGATCAAGACTCCTGACATGTCGGCAAAAGAGAGCCTCCCGTCGCTCCTCGATCTTCCCGCCAGCCGCTGGCGAGAGGCGATGGCACAGTGGATCGATGCTCCCTACCGTGCCGATCAGGTGGCTGATTGGGTTTTCCGCAAGGGTGTCTACGACTTCGCCGCCATGCTGAACCTACCGGTCGAGGTGCGTGCCGACCTGACACAGCGTTGCTCCGTGGAGCCCCCTTCTATCAACAGGACATTCGAATCTTCGGATGGAACACAACGCCACCTGATGGGGCTCGCTGACGGTGCCAGTGTCGAGGCAGTGACGATGCCCTACGAGGATCGAGTGACCCTCTGCCTGTCCTCCCAGGTCGGCTGCCGGTTCGCTTGTCGATTCTGTCAGACGGGGATCATGGGCCTGACGCGCTCACTGACGACAGGGGAGATCATCGGGCAGGCGTTGCGTTTGCGCACGGAGCTGAAAGCTCCCGACCTCCCGGTCAACATCGTCCTCATGGGCCAGGGCGAGCCACTCGACAACGCCGAGGCGGTCGCACAGGCCATCACCGGGCTGCAGGATCCGGTCGGGCCGGCCTTGAGCTGGCGGCGAATCACACTGTCGACTGTAGGCGTGGTTTCCGAAATCAGACGCCTGGCGGAGCTCGGTGAACGGCGGCCACGGCTCGCAATCTCGCTGAATGCAACCACCGACACGGTTCGCTCCGAGATCATGCCGGTGAATCGCAAATGGCCGATTGCGGAGCTACTCTCAGCGATTCGCTCGCTGCCATGGCGAGCTCGGGAGAGAGTCACCTTCGAGTACGTATTGTTGGCGGGCGTTAACGATCGCCGCGAGGATGCTGCCCGGCTAGGCGAGCTCCTGCGGGGTCTGCCCGCCAAGGTCAACCTGATCCCTTGGAACGAGCTCCCGGGTCTTCCCTACCAGAGGCCCTCGGCGCGGACTATCGAGGAGTTCCGATTGCAGGTGCTGCGGGGCGGGCTCGATGCGCTGGTTCGCTACAGTCGCGGAACGGACATCGGCGCCGCATGCGGGCAACTACATGCCGCCGTCCGGCGTTCCGGCCAAGAACGGTCCGACCTGGAGGTCCCAACAAGTGGTGCCTAGTTGAGGCCCTCTTCCGCCAGCCGTCGCGTGAGTTCTTCTCCCTGGCTGGTGACTTTCTCGACCTGAGCGGCACGATTGGCCGCTAGCCTGTCGGCCAGCTCGGCGTCACCCAGGGCCAGGATGCGCGCGGCGAGTTGGGCAGCGTTGACTGCTCCCGATTTCCCGACTCCCATCGTGGCAACCGGAACTCCTCCGGGCATCTGGACTGTGGCCAGGAGGGCATCGAGCCCAGCCAACGACGAGGCCACTAGGGGCACACCGATAATCGGCAGCGCGCTGTGAGCAGCGAGAGCTCCGGCCAGATGTGCGGCCGCTCCGGCCCCCGCGATGAGGAGTTGAAGGCCGCGATCGGCTGCCTGACTGGCAAACTTCGCGACCACGTCAGGGCAGCGGTGTGCCGACATCACTTGAACCTCGAAGGGAATCTCATAGCTTTTCAGCACACGGACGCATTCGAGCATGATGTCGAGGTCGGAGAGGCTTCCCATAACTACTGCAACTTTGGGTGTGCTCATGAGTTTGCCTTGAGGTCGCGATGGCCGATATCTCGGCGGTAGTGTTTGCCTTCGAACTCGATCCCGTCGATGGCCGAGTAGGCCACGGCTAGGGCGTCATCGAGCGAATC
>CALAKE010000201.1 GCA_937922775.1 uncultured bacterium
TCCATGACGAACGGCGTGCGATCGGCCCGCAAGATCGACGATTGCAGTAGCGCGGCGGTGAAGATTGCCGCCAGTAGGCCGAGAGCGTACAGACCCAGTAGCGAGGCGGCACGCGTGCCCAGGAAGGGGCCCAGCAGCGGCCGCTCCGGAATAAACGCCGCGATCACCAGCGTGTAGACCGGCAACCGCGCGGAGCAGGTCATTAGCGGCGCGATCATGATCGTGGCTATGCGATCACGCCTGCTTTCAATGGTGCGTGCGGCGAGGATCCCGGGAACCGCGCAGGCGAACGAAGACACCAGTGGCAGAAATGATTTCCCCTGCAGACCGACCTTGGCCATCGTGCGATCGGCGATGAAAGCCGCTCTCGCCATGTATCCGGAGTCTTCGAGCAGGCCAATGAAGAAGAACAGAAAGAGGATCTGCGGGAGAAAGACGATCACCGAGCCGACGCCTTTCCAGATTCCGTCCACGAGAAGAGAGCGCAACCAGGGAAACGGCAGAACCGACGAGAGCCAGGCCCCGCTGAGAGTAACCAGGGCCTCGACACCGTCCATCAAGGGTTGGGCCACGGTAAAGATCGACTGAAACACGGCGACGACCACAGCGAGAAATATGATCGGGCCAATGATCGGATGCAGAAAGACCGCATCAAGGCGGTGCGTCCACTTCGGCGGGGCAGGAGAACGGTATTGGGCCTCCGTTCCGACCTCAGCCGCCCAGCGCCTGCACTCGGGGGCGTCGGAGATGACCGGCAAGCGAAGCACCGGAAGCTGGGCCCGCTCGGCGGTGCCGATCGCGCCCTCCAGAAAATCGTAGATCGTCTCGAGCCCCTCTCCCAGGGCTGCACTGATGAGCGTGACCGGGGCACCTACCTGACGCGCTAGGGCAACTACATCCACGTCGCCGCCACGTGCATCGAGGTCGTCCCGCATGTTGAGGGCGATCAGCGTCGGCAGCCCCAGGGCGAGAACGGGCGCGGCGAGCATCAGATGACGCTCGAGGTTGGTCGAATCGAGAATCAGAATGACGGCGTCGGGTTGCTCGAGCCCCTGCATGTCCCCGATCAGCACGTCGCGAGTGACACGCTCATCCTCGCTGTGCGCCGTGAGACTGTAGACGCCCGGGAGATCGACAAGCTTGACCTCGAGCCCGCCTCTGAGCTGCGCCCTTCCGACTCGCCTTTCGACCGTCACGCCGGGGTAGTTGGCTGTCTTCTGGCGCAGGCCAGTGAGGCGATTGAAGAGAGTCGATTTGCCGGAGTTCGGAGGCCCCACGAGAGCTACGAATCGGGGATGCGGGCGATCGACGAGCCCGTCCAGAACGGATGACTCCCGGCCGCCGTCTCCGTGCCCAGAGGCCGGCTGGGTGTGATCGGTGTCGGGAGCGGCCGGCCCCGCGGAGCTCTGATCGCTCATTTCCTGCTGCTAATCGGAATTCGTGGTGGTCAGATACAGGTGTACGGCCGTTTCGCGGCGTAGGGCGATCTCGCTTCCGTCGACCCGATAGACACGAGGGTCGCCACCCGGAGCCCGCCTCGTCACCCGCACATGTGATCCTGGCAGGAATCCCATCGTCATGAGGCGTTGGGCCATGTCATCAGGAAGGTCGAGGCGTTCCAGCACGCCCTCCTCGCCCTCCTTCATGCTGGCCAGGCTGCATTGAGTGTCCGTCATGATTCCGAGTGCTCCAGGCCGAGGCTATTGGTACAGCGTACCAATGGTGACACCTTTCGGGTCGCCATCGAGATGATTTCATTGTTCAACTTGTTCGCCAGCAGACGATTCGCGGGTCGCCCTCCCCTGGTACGCACATTCTACCAGTACCGGGCGCTACCCTCGGCCGGGCGCCAGGAAATCTGCGGCTCGAAATGCTCCCATTGGAGGCGCGAAGCGGCCTGCTCTGGCCACATCTCACGGCCCGAGCAGGCTGCTTCCGCAGCGTCACGTCCTACTTGTCGGCCCCGATGGCCTCGAGCATCTCTTCGTTGGTGTCGAACTTGAACTCATCGACACCCTTGCTCTCGGCGACAGCCTTCTCGGCATCCAGGAGCTTGTTGTAGTCCTCGTTGCGAACAACGTACTTGTCGAGGGCGGCAATGCGATCGTGCAGTCCCTGGGTGTCGAGCGAGGCGGCCGGACCGAGCTGCTCGAGGTACTGCAGCACGGCCTTGGAACCGTTGGTCCCGTCCTTACGGGCGGCACCCACCAGGCCGTCGCTGGCCTTGCGCGACCAGCCTGCGAGGAAGATATCCTCAATGACCTTCTCGGCCTCGTGGTCGTAGGCTTCGTAGGACATGTCGTCGATGGGAAAGCGGGGCTCAGGATTCTTCGAGAACTCACTCCACTCGGTGGGCAGACCAAAGCTCTCGTCGACCTTGTCGCCGATGCAGAAGACGACGGAGTCGATCTCGACTTCGGTGATGTTGCCGGTACCCTGAGCCTTGGTGTCTCCGTTCTTGGGGACCAGGGTCGTTTCCTCGATCGTGATCGCCTTGAGCTTGCCGTCCTCGCCGGTCATGCCCTTCGGAGAGGCGCAGAAGTCGAACTCGAAGCGGGTCTCGGAAACAGGATCCTTGGCGGACGCGACGCCCTCCATGATGAAGGCCTTGGCGGCTTCGACATCCTGGTTGACGCCCTCCATGATGGGCGTGCACTTGGCGAACTCGGCCTCGAACGCGTCCATGTCCATGTTGGCGGCGAAGCTCGCGAACTCCTTGCGGGTCCACTTTGCCTCTGCCGGACCACGGCGGGCGAAGCAAACTACCGAATCGATCTTCAGATCGCGAATCATCCAGCGGGCAATGTCGCACATGACGTTACCGATGCCGATAATCGCCGACTTGCGACCGATCTTCATTTCCTTCGTAGCGAAGGGTGGCAGGTGGTTGTAGTGATAGACCACGTCCTTGGCGTGATAAACACCCTCGAGCTCCTCACCGTCGAGGCCGAGCCACTTCGTGCCCTGCGCGCCTGCCGTCACCATGATGACCTGGAAGCCGAGGTCACGTAGGTCGTCAAGCGAGAGATCTCCCTCGGCGCCGACCGTGAGATTGCCGAAGTACTCGATGTCGGGATGAGCCATGATTTTGGAGAACTGCTTGCGCAGCCCGTTCTTCATCTTGTGCTTCGAGTGGTAGATGCCGTACTCGGCAAGTCCACCGGGCTTGACGTCTCGGTTGAAGAGGGCGACGCGGGCACCCTGGTCTGCCAATTCCTTGGCGCCATACAGGCCTGCTGGCCCAGCGCCGACGACTGCGACGAGGTACTTGCTATCGGGGGACAAGAGACTACCTCCAGATCAATATCTTGGGAGAGCTAGCCCGGTGGATTCTCGGGCTAGGCGGGATACCCAAAGTTGGCCTGGAACTCTCCACGGGTCGTGGAGCGAGCGGGCGCAGGAACCGCAAGGACAAGGCGCGCGCCGATTCGAGTGTGCAGTCGTACTCGTGCAGTACGTCGAGCACTCGAACCAAGCGCAACGTAGTCCTCGCGAGCCATTGCGATCGCGCAGCCGCGATCTGTGGAGAATTCCAGGCGAGTGATGAGCATCCGATTATAGTCTCCGCCCCGCCCCGAGGGAAATCGCGCAGCCATGCCGAACGGGGTGGCCGTTGGATGCCTAGCCGCCGCGGTTGCGCAGCTTGACCTGGGTGAAGATGCGCATGCCCTCCAGTGTCTCCGCCACGGCATGGTTCTCGGCATCCTCGAGAGTGACGTCGATGCTGATCATGCGCAGGTCCTCGCGCTGCGCAGCCGAGAGAGGGCCTCCCCCGGCGAGCAACTCGGTTCCATTCTCATCAAAGAACCTGAAGACCGGCCCCGCTGCAGTGAGGTTGCCGACGACGACCGCGTTACTGGCCTCAGCCTGGAAGTGCCAATTCGAGCCATCCCAGCAGTCGACATCGCGCAACATCTGTGTGCCTTGGACTCGGTATGTGATGCGCTCCGCTCCGCCGTCGACGGCATTCTCATACACGGCCCCACACGGCTGCAGAGGGCTGCCGTCGTCGATATCGACCGCGAACGCTACCTGGGTCGGGCTGGCGATCTCGACGGCTTCTGGGGCAGTGTCGATCTTGCTTCCGGCCATGCGCATCTCGAAGGCCAGGTTGTCAACCGCGGCTCTCGCCTCCTGGAGCAGTGCCATGGAGTCTTGCTGGGCATCGTACGTTGCCTGCGTCTGAAACAGCACGGTGTACAGCCCAGTGAGCATGAGGGCCAAAATCCCGGCCGAGATGATGAGCTCGATCAAGGTATAGCCACTATCACTCGAGCAGAGGCACTCAACTGCGGTCGGCTCTTCGTTCATCTTCATCTTCCCGGGCTCACTCGCTCTCATCGGAGCACCTCAAGGTTCCGCGATCAACGCCACCATCGTGGCTTCTTTGGCCGGACCAGAGGTAGCCAGTGGTGAGATGACGCGGACGCTGACCACTTTCCCCGACACCACATCCTGGACTTGCCAGCGCCGGTTGTAGTCCGGAGTTCCGTTGCCGTCGACGTCGGGAGAGTCGAAGAATCCCCCAGCATCCGTGGCGATGGAGCCACCAGCGGTCAAGAGGTCGTAGTCGGTGTTCTTGAGTTGTTCGAGCATGTCCTCCGCGAGCACGGTTGCCGAGGTCAAATCTTCGGAAACTCGGTGCGCCAGCATGGTGAACCCGATCATCTGAGCAATACCAGTGAGGACCATCGCAATGATGAACAATGCCACCATTGCCTCGACCAGGCTCGCGCCTGATTGATCGCCTGCCGTGTGCGTCAGCCTAGTTGGCTGGTCGTGGTTTCTTCTCATCGTTTGCCGTTCCCCTCGATGGCTGCCAGGTAAGTATCATATTGAACTCTGAGACGTAACTTCAAGCTTTATATATCTGCTACACTGTGTTTTTGTTACTATACCACATTATTACGTACTATAACACGGTCTAAACTTTCGAAGACTACTGTAGCCCATTGAGGAACCGATCCTCCGGCGGGGAGCAGCCGACGCCAGGGGGAGCTGATCCCGACGTCCAGAAACTTACGGTCAGGACTGATTATGGAGTGGATTATTGTCTTTAGATATCGTATAAAGGTTTTCACTGCCATTTAACTAGCTTAAGGTGACTTATGCTAATCAATACTAGTCAAAAGATCCGAGGGATCCATTTCTTGTCGCTCTTCGCGGCAGCCAGCAACCCCGAACCGACCCATCGCAGCGAGCGCGGAGTGGCCCTCCTCGCGACATTGCTCGTGTTGCTGATCGTTTCCACTCTCGGCGCCTCGATGCTGATGGTCACGAGCGCCGATATCGGCGCCTCCGCCAACTACCGCGGCGCCAAGGCCGCTTTCTACGAGGCCGACTCTGGAATCCAGCGCAGCATCATGGACCTGATCGCGAACAGCAATTGGTCCGAGGCGGCGGTCGACGGTTCCCTGCTGCCCATCATGCTGCACAATCCCTTCCCCACTACGCTGGACATCAACGGCCACACGATCGACCTGAGCGGTGGCCCGGGCTGGTATTCGTTCGGCCCGACCGAGGCCCTGGGCAATGGCACCTTCACCCGAGAGATCTTTCTGCCTCCGCCGGATAGTGAGCAGGCCAACGCGAAAGGTTCCAAGCTCTGGGTGATCGTACCGGTGAGATCGACGGGAGCGGTGCCGAATGGCTCGGAGCCCTCGACACAGAGAGTGGGCGCGGATCTGAGGGTGATGGTCTTTCGGGTCTCGATCTGGGACAACGCCATCTTCGCCGGCGAGGGCCAGGCCGGAAAGTCGATCAATGGCAACGTCGAGGTGCGCGGTTCGGTCCATGTTGTCGGCGATCCCGCCCATCCCACGCTGATCGACTGGGGCGGCGGCGCCACGGTGCGCAACAGCTATGTGGACGCGGCTTTGAACTCGAACTGGGATGTCGACGCGGTCAAGTTGCCCTCCCTGCCCGTTGTTGATTTCAACGGCGAGATGGTTCAGTCGCTCGATGCCGAGGTGCGAGTGAAGCACGGCGACCTCGACTATGGCGGCACCAGCAGCCTGGGGGATCCGGACGCCATGGGTAACGCGCGCAAGGAAACCCTCGATGGCTTCTACGCCGACGGAACCGTCACTCTGTCGGGTAGCGCCGCCATCCACGCGGACACGCAGGACGACTACGACATCAAGGAAGATATTCCGTTCCCGAGCCTGGACGACCCCTATCGTGACTCCGGGGGAGTTCTACATCCGGTCCACCGCGATTACCTCAATACGTTCGGCTTGACCCTGCCCGTCAACGAGATTTCAGACAACACGCCGGCGTTCTCCGTGTCCGACATCAATGGCAACTCGGCCGACTGGGATCCCGCGACGAACGTTCTGCAGATCAACGGCATCTGCCGCGTCGACGGGGATCTGAAGTGGGGCAGGAACGGCGTAACGCAGAGGGTAAACTACTCTGGCACCGGTACGATCTACGCTACCGACGACATGCACTTCGTCTGGGATGTCATGCCGGTGGGAGACTACCTGAACACTAGCGGCTTCGGCACCACTCACAATCTCGGTCTCATCGCCGACGACGACATCGACATCGCCACGTCGGGAGGTGCCTCCTGGCTCAAGCTCATGGCGGCGATCTACGCTGAGGACGAGATCACGATTGCCCTGCAGACCCGAATCGCGGGAGCCCTGGTAGGCAAGAAGTTCAATTTGGGCAACAACGTGCCCCAGGTGTGGCAGGTGCCGAAGCTGGCGGTCAACCTACCGCCGGGAATGCCGGGTGGCGACCCGCTGCTTTATGCGCAGCGCTCCGAGGTATCCAACTGGATGCACGTCCGCAGGTAGGCCCCAGCGAGAGTTGTGCCGCAGGTGGTCCCCGTTCAGCGGTCGCGGCTGGCGACAGCGGGCACCTTCAGCACCTGGCCCGGATAGATCACGCTCGACTTCAGATCGTTGACCCTCTGCAGATGTTCCGGGGTCGTGCCGAAGCGCTTCGAGATCCGCCATAGAGTGTCGTTGCGACGGACCATGTACGTGGCGTTCTCGGCCATCTCGGCCAGCAGTTGCGACTCCGACATCTTGGCGATGCGGGCCACGTAGCGACGATATGGGTTCGGAAAGACGGCGATGTGGTAGTGAGGCGGGCGCCGCTCCAGCGTGGCCTCGATGAGGTCTCTGCCTTCCAGATAGAGGAGGGTGCTGTCGAGCCACTCCCGGCAAGGGCCGCCGTTGGGGCGCCGCAAATCCATGGCCATGCCGGTCGGATGCACGGATCGCGACGAGGCGTTCCTCGGCTGGTTGGATAGAGGTCGCGTCAAGCTGGTCACCACCAGCTTCTCCCCGCACGCTCTACGATACTGTGCCGATAGCCGCTCGATGAACAGCTTCGACTCGGGCCTCGCATACGGGAACGACACGGCCTTGAGGTCGTAGTTCTCGTTGCCGTACAGCGGCACCAGAAGCCCGGCGTCCACAAACCGGTAGACCTGCGACGAATTGCTGATGTAAGTGAAGTCGTGACGTCTTGCTTCCTGGTTCTGCTTGTCGAGCGATTGCCAGGTGCCACGCAGGCTCTGCGCGTGGGCGGCACTCGAGATCGTCACGAAGATCGCCAGGGTGAACACCACTACAACCCACCCCTCTGGGCGGCGCCGTAGGAGGCTCCCGGCGGAACGCATTGACGTCACAAATCGACTCCAAACACGCGTCGGAGGAATAAGGCAGAAGAGCAGGCGGTAGCGTAACAACCGGTCTCCCGTTTTGCCACCACTCTGCTCTAAATCGTCTCGTGGGCCGTGCGGGAGATGATCTCGTCCTGCAGCTCGCGCGACAGGTCGCAGAAGTAGTCGCTGTAGCCGGCGACTCGGACAATCAAGTGGCGATACTGCTCCGGATTCTCTTGCGCCTCCCGCAGGTGCTCGGCCGTCGTCACGTTGAACTGTACGTGGTGGCTGCCCATCTTGAAGTGGCCGCGAATGAGGTGCCCCAGCTTCCTCAGGTC
>CALAKE010000202.1 GCA_937922775.1 uncultured bacterium
GTCAGCACCAAGGCCATGGAATCGAAGATTCGACGCATGGGCTTGAAGAAACAAGAATTCCTCGCCGAGGCTGTTGAGGCCATTGATCCGACGCCCGAGCCTCCTGCCAGGTCTGCACCAGCGGAGGAGCCGCTACCTACCCCCCTCGAGAGTATTCAGGCCATGCCTCGCCGGACGGAGACTGCTGTGGAAACCACTGAGGAACGAAAGGCCCGCCTCTCAGCCGGCCGCCAAGCGGCCGAAGAGGAAAAGGAGCGCCGCGAGAGCGCACGTTCCGATGATCGGGTAGCCGCCGCCGTGAAGCGGTTGGAGGCTGGCATGAAGAGCCTTCTGCAGGGCCAGTACGCCAAAGCCGCCAAGGAATTCGAAGCGATTCTCAAGGCCCCGCCCCCGGATATGAACATGACAGCTCGCGCCAGACAGTATCTGGAAACATGTAAGGCGCACCTCGAGCGGAAGCCTGCTGCCCCGAAAACAACGGAAGACCTCTACCTTCATGGCGTCATGCAAATGAACGAAGGCGATCTGGAGGGGGCACTCGAGGCCTTCAACACGGCCGCCAAGAAGGACCCGGAGGACGATCGTCTTGCCTATGGGCTAGCGGCAGTTCATGCCCAGGGAGGGAAAGTGGAGGCAGCCATCGAGGCCCTGCAGCGAGCAGTCGAGATCAACGCGGCCAACCGCATATTCGCCAAGAACGACTCAGACTTCACTCCGCTGCGCGTCCACAGAGAATTCCAGGACATCGTCTCTCCGCCAGTAGAAGAGGAAGCGGAGTAGCAGCTCCGCCGTTCCTTCGCGGGTAGATCAAGGCCCGCGCAAGCTCCGAACAGAGGACCCGCCGATCGTGAATGATCCTGAAGCTAGCACCACCTCACCACAGGACTCGCAGCTCATCGCCAGCCTGATCACCTCAGGAGTGACCATCCGGGATCCGCAAACGACCTACGTCGATGAGGATGTCGAAGTTGGCCCGGGAACGGTCCTGTACCCCGGGGTTATTCTGGAATCAGGAACGGTGATTGGCGAAGGTTGTATCATCCACGCCCGCGCTCGCATCACACGCTGTCGCCTGGCCGACAACGTCGTTGTGTTCGATGGGAGCATCCTCGAGGACAGCGTTGTCGGGGAGGGTGCCTCAATCGGTCCGTACGCTCGTTTGCGTCCCGGTTCGGATATTGGCCCTCGCGCCAAGGTCGGGAACTTCGTTGAGACCAAGGCAACCCGCCTCGGGGCAGGGAGCAAGGCAAGTCATCTTACGTATTTGGGGGACGCGGTAATTGGCGATAATGTCAACATCGGAGCAGGAACGATTACCTGCAACTATGATGGCGAAGCCAAGGAACGCACGATCATCGAAGATGGAGCTTTCATCGGTAGCAATGTCGCGCTGGTAGCTCCTGTGTCCGTTGGCGCTGGCGCCTATGTCGGGGCCGGTTCGACGATCACCAGGGATGTGCCGGCGGGCGCCTTGGCGGTGGGCCGGGGTCGGCAGGTCACCAAGGACGGCTGGGTCGCAAATCGCCGCGGTAAGAAGTCCGAGGGAGGGTGATATGTGCGGAATCATTGGCTATGTCGGCAGTGAGCCGGCGGTGCCAGTGCTGGTTGAGGGGCTCAGGTGCTTGGAGTATCGGGGCTATGATTCGGCCGGCTTGGCCGTTGTTACTCCCGACGGCGCCCTCGACGTGCGCCGGGCCCCCGGCAAGCTCAAGAACTTGGAGGCCGAGCTCCGTCAGCATCCCATGGAGGGCAGTTACGGGCTCGGCCACACACGCTGGGCCACGCATGGTGTCCCGAACGAGGAGAATGCCCACCCGCACCGCGACAACTCAGGAAAGATGGTGGTGGTGCATAACGGCATCATCGAAAACTACGTGCACTTGCGGCGTCGTCTCTCTGAAGAGGGCTACAACTTCGAGACCGACACAGACACCGAGACCATCGTCCACCTGATTGCCTCCCTGTACGAGGGAGACCTCGAGGCCGCCGTCCGGCGCGCGGTTGCCGAGCTCGAAGGTATTTATGCCTTCGCCGTGATGAGCCTGGACGAACCACAGAAAATCGTCGCCGCCAGGCAGGGACCACCTCTCATCGTCGGACTTGGCGAGGGCCAGCAATTCATCGCCTCGGACGTGACGCCGATCTTGTCACACTCGCGCCGCGTCGTGTTCCTCGACGACGAACAGATCGCGACGGTAACTCCTGCCGGTGTCCAAGTCTCGAACTTCGCGGGCGAAGCTCTCCAGGTGGAAGCACAGGAGGTCTTGTGGGACCCGATAACGGCCCAAAAGGGTGGCTACCGTCATTTCATGCTCAAGGAGATCAACGAGCAGCCCGAGATGGTGAGAGACAGTCTGGTAGGCAGGCTCAATAGGTCGCGGGGAGACGTTTCGTTGCCGGACCTCGGGCTCGATGCCGCCGGCGCCGAGGCAATATCGAAGATTTTCCTCGTAGCCTGCGGGACGTCCTGGCATGCTGCTCTCGTCGGCAAGTTTTGGATTGAGTCTCTGGCGCGGGTTCCCGTGGAGGTCGACTACGGCAGCGAGTTTCGCTATCGGGACCCCCTCCTGCCCGCGGGTGCCGTGGTCTGCGCCATCAGCCAGTCAGGCGAGACAGCCGACACCCTCGCGGCGATGCGTGAGGCCCAGGCACGAGGGGCGGGGCTGTGGGCAATCTGCAATGTCCTCGGGTCCATGGCGACACGGCTCGCTGATGAGGTTGTCTATACGCACGCGGGGCTGGAGATAGGTGTAGCTTCCACCAAGGCGTTCACCACTCAACTCGTCTGTCTCTACTTGCTGGCCCTTCGACTCGCGTCTTTGCGGGGGACGCTCAGCCCAGAACAGTTGGCGGAGCGCGTTCAAGCTCTGGCTACCCTCCCGCGTAGCATCGAGATGGTGCTAACCGGAGAGGGTCAATTCGTGTCGCTGGCTCAGCGCTTTGCCGATCGGCACAATTTTCTCTACCTCGGGCGAGGACCCCTTTACCCGATCGCTCTCGAGGGGGCACTCAAGCTCAAGGAGATCTCCTACATTCACGCCGAGGGCTATCCGGCAGGCGAGATGAAGCATGGGCCCATTGCGTTGATCGATCCGGATCTGCCCGTGCTTGGCCTGGCCCCCCAGGGACCCTGGTACGAGAAGATATTGAGCAACTTGCAGGAAGTGCGGGCACGCGAGGGCCGCCTGATCGTCTTGGCCACAAAGGGAGATGCCGAGGTCGCAGAGGTTGCAGACGAAGTGATCACAATCCCGGTTTGCCACCCGGATCTGACTCCCGTGTTGGCGGTCGTGCCCTTGCAGCTTCTTGCCTACCATGTCGCGGTGCGGCTCGGTTGCGACGTTGACCAGCCGCGCAACCTGGCCAAGAGTGTGACTGTCGAGTGACCCTGCTCGCTGCGCTCAACGCCGAGCAGCGGCAGGCGGTCACGCACGAGGGTGGGCATTGCCTGATCCTCGCCGGTGCGGGTTCCGGCAAGACCCGTGTTCTGACTTATCGGATCGCGTATCTGATAGACGTGCTCGGCGTATCCCCCGATACCATCTGCGCCGTCACCTTTACCAACAAGGCCGCGTCCGAGATGCGTGGTCGCGTCCAAGGGCTACTGGGCGACCCGCCCGCCGGCCTCTGGCTGTCGACTTTTCACTCCTTCGGGCTCCGCCTGCTGCGGGAGTGGGCTGGCCGGCGGGGGGGCCCAGGTGCTGGCTTCGCCGTCTACGACCGCGACAATGCCCTCTCCTTGTGGCGCCGCTGCCAGTCTGAGCTTCAGATCAGCGCACGCGAATATGATCCCGCCCGCCTCTTCGGCCATTGCAGTCGCGCAGTCAACAAGCTCGAAGATCCCGCCTCCTGGGACAGCTCGAGCTACCCATGGGAGCGTCGCTTGGCAGCACGTGTTTGGGCGAGGTACCGCTCCGCGATGTTTGCTGCGAACGCCGTTGACTTCGACGATCTGCTCGTATTGCCGCTGCGCCTGCTGTCGACAGATGCACAACTTTGCGCCGCCATGCAGTCTCGCTGGCACCACTTTCTCGTCGATGAGTATCAGGATACGAAT
>CALAKE010000203.1 GCA_937922775.1 uncultured bacterium
ATCCGCAGCCTCGCTGGCGATCGCCAGCGGTAACCTCCGCACGGTGACGACGAGTCCCTCGACCTCCTGGCCTCCGGGCGAGTAGATGGGAACACCTGCGCGCACCAGTCTGTTACCGCCGGGCAATTGGTCCTGGAGTCGAAAAGGTTGTCCGTTGAGCGCCAGGGCGATCTGTGCCTCCGGCACCGCCAGGATGTCTGCAATGGGGGGGCTCGGACTCGGCAGCCGCTCCGCCTGGGGGGCGCCCTCTGCCGGTGGCGCGCTGGAAAACGGTCCGGCGGGGTCGACGACGTGCTCGATGAGCAGCTCCTCTCCGGAGTAGACAGAAACAGCATCGAGTCTGAGCAACCCCCGACGTCGTTCGACATCTCGTTGCAGGAGCTGCCAGGAATCCCGCGACAGGAGCCGCCCTTCGCTAATCATCTCGGCCAGGTCCTGTGCCGCTGCCAGCAACTGCTCCTCCTGATCAAGAGCGCTCTGGCGTGCTACCTCGCGCGACCGCTCGACGATTTCCTTGGTGGTCGTCGAAAACAGAGACGCAACGCTTCTTTGGATCAGGTTGGAGGCCGTGAAGAAGAGCAAGACGGAAGGCACCAGCGCCATGCCCACATAGGTAACGACAACCTTCGTGCTGAATCGGGAGCCCAGCTTGCGCTGCCGCCGCTCGACATACAGCTTGATGACGTTGCGACCCAGCACGAACAGCAAGACAAGCAGGAGCAGAATGTCCAGCACGATGATGGACATCATCAGGGTCGTGGAGACAGGCGCCAGGGTGGCGGGGGAGCGCTGGATGAGGACCTGCAGCGCAAGGAAACCGGCGACGAGCAGAACCAACACACCAATGAGCCACCGTCGTTGGCGTAGCTCTTTGATTTCTTCAGATGGCGGGGTTGCGCTCATCACCTCGTCTCCATCGGGAATGCTAGCCGAGGTTAGGCTCGAGCGGCAACGCGAGAGTGCAGATCAACGCGGCATGCCACGGGAAGATCGTGCAGCCTTCGCAGGGCGGAGATCCCGTTAGAGAGGGACTTAGACGCTTGCTGCAGCCAATTCGGGGCTGCTCGCGGCGACGTCGTAGATGACCTCTTCTTCTACCAGCGGGCACCACGCCTCCGGGGCGGCCAGAATGGCCTCAACCAGGGATGTGTGCATCGTGTGCCCTGCACGGTATGCAACGACATGACCCAACAGCGGGGCGCCGAGCAGCACCAAGTCGCCGATGGCGTCGAGGATCTTGTGGCGCACGAACTCGTCCTGAAAACGCAGCTTGTTGTTGAGGATCGAGTTGTCACCGATGACAACGGCGTTGTCCATGGAGCCCCCCAGCGCCAAGCCGTTCTGCCGCAGAGCCTCGACTTCCTTCAGGAAACCGAACGTCCGCGCGGGCGCGATATGCTCGGTGAAGCTACGTGCGTTCAGGACAAAGGTCTGTCTTTGCTCACCAATCAGCGGATGTTCGAAGCTGATGGTGTAGGAGATCTTGAAGTGGTCTGCCGGGTAGACAGCGACGAACTTGTCGTCCGTGTCGACGCGAATTGGCTCGAGGATCTTGATAAACTGCCTCGCCGCCTGCTGGTGCTTGAGACCTGCCTCGTGCATCAGATAGATGAAAGGCGCGGCAGAGCCATCCATAGCGGGAACCTCGGGTCCATCAACCTCGACGATCAGGTTGTCAACGCCGAGCCCGCCGGCGGCTGCCAGGAGATGCTCCACAGTGCTGATCGAGACTCCGTCGACCGTGAGCGTCGTAGCCAGGTTGGAGCGGCTGAGGTTTTCCTGCCGCGCGGGGATCTCGACACCATTCTGGTCGAGACGCCTGAAAACGATACCTGTATCGGGTGGCGCAGGGCGAAGGCGCATCTCTACGCGTGCCCCGCAATGGAGACCGATGCCAGCGCATTGGATGTCGCGCCGCAATGTCTTTTGCTGCAAGTTCATCCACACCCCCCGGGACGTTGGACCTCCCCCTACGCCCGGAATCACAAGCAAGATTGGTGCCGAATTATGGACTATTCGGGCAAGCCTTTGCAAATCAAGGAGTTCCGGGAATTCAGGCGGCGTTCTCAGTGGCAGGGTCCGGCAGACAAAGCGCCAGAAGTGTGGTCTTTTTGTGGCAAACGCCGCCCACAGTGTCTCATTTTTACAACAGTCGAAAATGGCGTAGAGTAGTGCAACGCAGGGCGGAGTAGCCTCGTCTTCCGCCCCGAGAGCCAGGGAAGCCCGCATGCGGATCGCTGTTGTGACGTCGGACGTTCCTTTTGTCGAGGGGGGCCATCGGGTGATCGCCCGTGCCCTGGTCTCGGCGCTCCAGGACTCAGGACACCGAGCGGAACTGCTCACCACGCCGCAGAATCGCTTTGGGCGCCAGGTATCTGCCTATGCCGCAACATGGCTCACCGACGTGCAGGTCACGGGGGACGGAGCGGCAGTCGATCAGGTCATTAGTCTGCGGTTCCCGTCCTATGCCGTTCGCCATCCACGTCATGTCGTTTGGCTGAACCATCGGATGCGCGAGTACTACGACCTCTGGGAGCAATTCAGGCCCCAGCTCGGATTGCGTGGAAAGCTGGTGGAAAGCACGCGCCGATTCATGCTCCACAGAATGGATAAGGCCTTGTTGACTCGCCGCACCGTCTACGCGCAGTCAGAAACGATCCGTCAGCGGTTGCGGCGATGGGGAGGTATCGAGGCATCGGTCCTCTATCCACCTCCACCGCAACGACCGTACCGGTGCGATGGATACGATGGCTCGATATTGGCGGTAGGACGACTGCAGCCGTTGAAGCGTGTCGATTTGCTGCTGCGCGCCGCCGCTCAGAGTGGTGGCTGGTCCGTCCGCCTTGCCGGTGTTGGTCCCCAGGAAGCCGAGCTTCGAGGTCTGGCCGACGAGCTAGGCCTCGGCGATCGCGTCGAGTTTCTCGGTGAGCTGAATACCGACGAGCTGGTGGCGGAGTATGCGCGCTGCTCAGCGGTCTACTTCGGGGCCAAGGCCGAGGACTACGGGATGGTCACCTTGGAGGCATTCACGAGCGCCAAGCCCGTGGTCACATGCATCGATTCAGGTGGGCCGGCTGAGCAGGTGGAAGACGGGGTAACGGGATTCATCGTCGAACCCGACCCGGCTCCTGTCGCTGAAGTCCTGACGCGGTTGGCCGAGGATCGAGGGATGGCCGAGAGGATGGGCGCGGCAGCCACCGGTTACGCCGCCCAGCACACGTGGCCGCTGACGGTCGAGCGGCTGCTGGACGTCTAGGGTTCGCGTCGGTCGGCGGGGAGACATCACCTCGGCGGACAGTTTACTTGGTTTCCGGTCGGCGGGGAGGCATCACCTTGACGGACAGTTCGCGCACATGGTCCGCAGGTGAGCCCGAGGGTCCAAAGCCTTCGCGCTCAAGCGTCCGCTGCGGCGACGCCTCCCCGCCGACCTTGGTCCTAGCGTTCTGCCAATCTGGCCCTTCTGCGTCGACCAGATCCCCGATCTAGAGAGACAACGTATGTCCCGCATCGACCACGCCCCGCGCCACCAGCTGCGCAGGCAACTCAACCGTTCACCTGTTCGCCATCCGGTCGGCCATCTTCTCGTTG
>CALAKE010000204.1 GCA_937922775.1 uncultured bacterium
ACGGACGCGTTTGGGTTACCCGCGAGGGTCCGAGCGAGCCCGATCCGGAGTGTCGCGAGACCATGGGCGGCACGGCCATGATGATGATGATCGGCTCGGGCGGTGGCACCGACGTACGCCTCGACTCTGGCCCTGACTCAGAGTACGAAGGGGAGTGCTGGAGGAACACCTACCTGTTCGACGTCTTCGACATTGCCACCGGCGAGTTTCTCGGCACCGTGCCTGAGCCCGAGCCGGGCTTCACCCGACCACGTTTCATCGACGGCGATACGGTGCTGGCCTCGGTGACCGACGGGCTGGGCACCGTGCGCCTGAAGAAGTACCGCTTGGTGATTGAATAGTGTCGAGTGTCAGGTTCGCAGGGCCAGTGAGGTTGTTCAGAAGTCGGTGAATGGCTGAGGAGCGAAACGATGACGAAGCAATTGAAAGACATGACCTGGGAAGAAGCCAGGGCGGCGCTCGAGACAAGCCGACTCGGCATTATCCCCACGGGGAGCATCGAGCAGCACGGTCCCCACCTGCCCGTCGGAACCGATTTCTTGATTGCCGATTGCCTGGCGAAGCGCGTCGCCGAGAAGACCGACGCGATTGTCACCCCTACGATCCCCATCGGTTTCGCTAGCTATCACCAGGATTTCGAGGGCACGCTATCGGTGACACCGGAGCATCTCGCTGCGTACTACCTGGACGTTGCCAACAGCCTCATCCTCTATGGCGTGACGCACTTGCTGTTCATCAACGGGCATGGTGGCAATGCGGGGGCATTGACATCCGTGTGTCGAGATCTCCGCGACCGCGGCATCGCGTCCGCCTTCGTTCAGTGGTGGGACATCGCCGGTGGCATCAACGAGAAATGGAGCATGATCGGCCACGGTGACATCAACGAGACCTCCATTATGCTCGCCATCTCCGGAGCGAACGTTCATCTCGACAGGGCCGCAACGCCCGAGAACAAGTGGCTGACCGACGAGGTGCAGGTCACGGACCTCACCGTGTGCAAGTTCGGCCCCGGATACGTCAATTCCTATTTCAGGACCGGAGACGTCTCCGACACGGGCGATTTCTTGGAGTATGGGCATTCCGCAACCGCGGACTACTCGACTTCACCGGCCGGAGCAACCGCGGAGAACGGCGAGGAGATCCTGAGCGCCGTGACGGCCTACATTCTCGAGTTCATCGAGCAGTTCAGGAAGATGAACTTCGAGCCGGCCCCGGTGCCTTCCAAAGAGTGAGCGTGACGGCGTTTCCCCCCGCGACGATCTTGCCAACCTCGGCTAGCTTCTGATGAGTTGGGAAGTCTCGGGCAGGGGTCCGAGGGGATCAAAGTCAGTGCGTCGTGAGCGGGTAATGACCCCGCTTCGTTGGTAGAATCCCACCCATCGCGAATCCTCCACCTGAAGCTCCCCGCCCAGGAGGTGTCCATTGGCGCGCTTTCGTTTTCTCGCATCCATCGTCCTTGTGCTGGCGCTAGCGGTTCCGGCCAGCACATTCGTTTCCGCCAATCCGCTGCCGTTCATCCAGGAAGGGCAAGCCGCGGCGGTGGCCGCCGAGCAATCTGGGGAGAAGAAGGTCCTCGAGATCGAGGACTATGCACGCTGGAGATCGGTGGTCTCGACGGGGATCTCGGCCGATGGTGAGTGGGTGTCATTCGGGTATCGCAAGCGTGAGGCCGATGACGAGTTGCACATCAAGAGCCTCAGCTCCGATGTCGAGCATGTGATCGAAAAGGCCTCGAACCCGCAGCTCGCCGAGAATGGCAAGTGGGCCGCCTATCAGCTCGCGCTAGGGTGGGAAGAGATCAAGAAGCTCCAAGACGACAGCAAGCCGGTGCCCGTTCAGGCTGAGTTGTTGAACCTCGCAACGGGAGAGAAGCTCAACTGGGACAACGTCGACGGCTTCGAGTTGGCCAAGAGCTCACTGGCGCTGGTAGTGAAGCGCAAAAAGGCCGAGAGTGCGGGTGGCGGTTCGGGCGGCAGCGGTGGGCGGCCGGGCGGTGGATCGGGCGGCAGCGCTGCTGACCGCGATAAGGAGCCACGCGGCACCGACCTGATCGTGCGGTATCTCGACCGCGGATTCGAGGAGTTGCTCGGCAGCGTCGACGAATACGCCCTCAACAAGGCCGGCACCTACCTCGCCTATACCGTGGACGCGGCCGACAACAACGGCAACGGTGTCTACCTGCTCGATCTGGCCACCGGCATCCGCCGCGGCCTCGACAACGACAAGGCCGAATACGCCCGGCTGACCTGGGATGAGAAGGGCACATCACTGGCGGCGGTGAAGGGCAAGATCCCGGAGAAGATGGAGCAGCGGCAGAACGAGCTGCTGGCCTTCCCGATGATCACCCGCGCGATGGAGCACGAGGTGGCGCCGGCCGGTGTGGAGGTCGTCCACGCCGGAGACCATGAGGAAGGCGAGATGGCTGGAGGCGCCGAGCAGGAGCATGGCGGCCACACAAACCACATCGCCAACCACACCAAGGTCTACGATCCCGGCGCCGACGAGTCTTTTCCCGAGGGTTTCGTGCTCAGCGAGCACGGGGCGTTGTCGTGGAACGAGGGCCTCGACAAGGTCTTCTTCGGTATCAAGGAACAGATGGAGGAGCCCGAGAAAACCGAGGATCCGATCGCCGACGTCAACATCCTGCGCTGGAACGACGAGCGCACTCAGTGGGTGCAGGAGAAGTCAGCGGAGCGCGACCGCAACTTCACCTACAGGTCGGTGCTGAACTTGAGGGGTGGCGAAGACGGCGGTGCTCGTTTCGTCCGCCTTGCCGACGAGAGAATGCGCACGGTGAATCCCACCAAGGACGGCCGCTGGGCAATTGGCGAGGACAACAAGGAATACATCCACGACTGGAAGCCCGCACTTGCCGACTACTACCGCATCGACACGGCTACCGGCGAGCGCACGCTGATGCTCGAGGGGTTCGAGCGGCGCCACTCGATGGGCGCCTCGCTCGACAGCAAGCACTTCCTCTACTGGCAGGGCGAGCAGGTTTGGGATTGGCCGCTGGATTCGGGCGAGCCGAAGAACCTGACTGCGTCGGCGCCGGTGAGCTTCTCGAACACCGAGTGGGACTACACGACTACGGTTCCCTCATACGGGATGGCCGGCTGGGCGAAAGACGGCAGTGGCGTGGTGCTCAACCATCGCTATGACCTCTACTTTCAGTCGTTCGACGGCAGCGCAGCGACAAACCTCACGGCGGGCTTTGGCGATCGCGGCGAGATTCGTCTGCGCTACGTCGACTTCGACCCCGACCGGCCAACGGTTTCGTTCGGTGGCCGGCGCTTTGCCGCCGGCCCCTCCAAGATCGACCTCAGCAAGGCCATGATGGTCTCGGCCTTCGGCAAGTGGACCAAGAAGGCCGGGTTTTTCGAAGTGCCGCCGGGTGGGGGTGAACCGCACGAGTTGGGCTGGGAGGACCGCCGCTACAACACACCGGTGAAGGCGAAGAACGCCGACCGCCTCCTGTACTCCAGGCAGACCTTTCAAACGTTTCCCGACTATTGGGTGATCGACTATAGGCCGGGGCAGGTGAGTGATGGCGAAGAGCGGCCGAGCGGAGAGATCCGCATCACTGACGCCAACCCATGGCAAGACGAGTACAAGTGGGGCCACCGGATACTGATTGAATATACGAACGACGACGGCGTGCGGCTGCAGGGCACGCTGGCCATTCCCGATGACTACCAGGAAGGCGAGAAGCGCCCGATGATTGTGCGCTTCTACGAGAAGTATTCCGACGACCTGCACGCCTACCCGATGCCGATGTACAGGCACCAGCCCAATTTCGCCGGCTATGTGTCGGCTGGCTACTTGCTCATGATGCCTGACGTGCATTTCCGCGGCCGTACCTCACATTCGGACATGCTCGAGTGTGTCGAGGCGGCCACGCAGGCGGTCATCGACCTGGGCTACGCCGATCCTGGCGCCATCGGCCTGTCGGGCCACAGCTACAGCGGCGGCGGCTCGTCGTACATTGCCGGCACCTCGGACATGTTCGCGGCCGTGGCCTCGGGCGCGGCGCCCATCAACCTGACCTCGGAGTTCAACCAGGTGTTTCTGGGGTCGGGGCAGAACAACCATTCGTACGACATCTACGGGCAGGGCCGCTACGGGACCGATCCGTACGCCGATCCCGGGCTCTACAGGGAACAGTCGCCGATCACCTTCGCGCCCGAGATGGACACGCCGCTGCTCTACCTGCATGGCGAGGAAGATCCGACGGTGGGCTATTACCAGGCGATGGAGTGGTACAACGCGCTGCGCTTCAACGGCAAGCCGATCTACTTCCTGTCCTACCCGGGCGAGGGCCACGGCCTGCGCAAGTACGAAAACCAGCTCGACTTCCAGCTCCGCCTGCGCGAGTTCTTCAACCATTTCCTGCGCGACGAAGAGCCGCCGCGCTGGATCGTTGAAGGCGTCAGCTACCTGGAAAAGGAACGTAATCTGAAGCGGAGGAAGAAGTGAAACGGCGCGCCACAGATGGCTGGCCGGTTCTTGGCCTGGTAGCGGTTGCCTGCTGCGTTCTTGCCCTGGCATCCTGCCGCGCCGGGCCGCCCGCGGAGGTGGCTGCAGGCATGGAGGAGGATCACTGGGGGCCTCTGCGGCTGCTGGTGGGAACCTGGGACGGGGTAATCGACGGCCAGCTCGGCAGGGGTACGGGGGTTCGCGAGTACGAGTTCATTCTCGAGGAGAACTTCCTGTTGTTTCGGCAATCATCGGTGCGCATGCCACAAGAGCTGAGCCCCGACGGCGACCATCATCGCGAGCTCAGCATCTTCAGCTACGACGCCGATCGCGAAACGATCGTCCTGCGCGAGTTCTTCGTCGAGGGTGTCGTTAGCCGCTACACCTGTGACATCGACGGCTCTACAGTCACGTGCGTTGCCGAGGAGATCGAGAACGGTCCTGGAATGCAGGCCCGTCTCGTGCTTGAAGTCCACGACGCCTTCAGCTTTGAGGAGATCTTCGAGCTAGCGTTTCCCGGCGAGGACCTTTCCGTCTACTTCACCAATCGCTGGACGCGGCGACCAGTACTTCGATAGAGCTATTGTTGCTTGCGGTGACGATTCTGGTGGTTTGCCCGATCTCCCGCATCCACCGCGAAACAGGCGCTGTAAGCCAGCCTTCACTAATCTCGGTCCCGTCGGGTGCTTCTGTGAGAGCTGCGTGAGACTTTGAAGATACCGTCGCCATATCGAGTTCAGAGATTCACCGGTTTCAGCACGCCCATGGAACTCTCGAAGA
>CALAKE010000205.1 GCA_937922775.1 uncultured bacterium
CAACGCGGCCGGCTCAGGGCAGAACCCGGCGCTCATACGAACTCCGGTTCGTACCGCGGTGGTCAAAAGAGAAGCGGAGAGGCCGTGGCCGGAGACGTCCGCGAGCGCAATGCCGATGTGGCGGGTACATTCGGCAAAGTAGTCATAATAGTCACCACCGACCGCACTGCTCGGTACGTTGATGCCGGCAGCCTCGACCCTCTCTCCGCACATCGGCTCTGCCGGAAAAAGCGCCTGTTGGATCTCTCGAGACATGTCGATTTCGTGGTCGATGCGGGTGCGTTCGATTTGGCTGCGAAAGAACCTCGCGTTGGTGATGGCTGAGGCGACCTGTCCGCCGATTGTCTCGAGTAGGCCGAGCTGGCGTTCATTGAACGCACGCGGCTCATCCGATTCCAGCGTAATCACACCCATGACCTTGTCTGCGTGAACGATGGGCGCCGCGATTTCGGATTGGGACGAAGGACGGGCCTCGATGTAGCGAGGATCACTCTTCACGTAGTCGACGATGATGCCGCGTCGATTTCGGGCCACCCACCCCGTTATCCCCTTTCCAGGTCGATCGCGCAGAAGTTGCTCGGTATCAGGCGGATAGCCACGATGCTCGATCCGCCGCAGCGAGTCACTGTCTTCATTGAGCAGATAGATACCCCCGGCGTCGTAGGGCACGAGCTCGCTCAAGGAATCGAGCAGGTGATTCAGAACCTCTTCTACCTGCAAGGAGCTGGCAACCTTCCGCGCAGCTCCGAGGAGCAGCTCGCGAGCAGTCAGGTCCCAACGCATGCGTCCGATGAGGCGAGCGTTCTCCACGGCAACGACAAGCTCATGGGCAACCGCTTCGAGGAATTCGAGGTCCTGCTCCGAGAAAGGCAACGCCTGCTCCCGGATGGCTTCCAGGAGCCCAGCGAGACGGTCTTCACGCAACATCGGCACCGCGAGCAGGGCATGGGTCCGAGTACCGAACTCGCTGTCGAGCTTAGCGGCAAAGCGGGGCTCGGCAGAGACATCGTCGACCCGCACGGACTCCCCGGTGGAAAGCACGTATCCGCTCAGGCCCAGGGGGACCGAGACGATACCCTTCTTCAAATCGCCACCGGGCCGTACGAAGGATACCTCGAGCTCCTCCTCCTCCTCTTCTTCGCTTTCCTTTACGAACAAGGAGACAGCATCAGCACCAATCGCCGACGCTGCCAGCTCGAGAACCCGGTTGAGCGCCGACTCCAGCGAGAGACTGGCGTTCAAGGCTCGCGCGATTTGCAGAAGTGCGCGCGCCCGCCCGTCCTCGTGCCGCGGTTCTGTTTCCGGGCGTGTTGACACGCCAGCCTCCTCGAGTCCTTGCCCTTCGACAGCTTCGCTACTCATGGCACGGCGATCCGGCGAGTCGCTCAATCATCCGCAGGGCCGGCCGTACCCGCCCCACTCAGATGACCGATGTCGTTGAACAGTCGCAGACGGGGGTGTGGGCCTCCTACCTCGACGGTGCTGATGGAAGTGTTTGCGAGGGGAAGTGATCGATAGTGGTCCCAGGATATCCCGAGAGCCTCCATCAAGGCCATCCGGATCACGCCGTCGTGGCTGACAACGGCGACAGAGCCGCTCGGATGATCCCTACGGACACGGCTGAGGAAGCGACGCACTCGTTCGCCGAGTGAGTCGAAAGTCTCGATACCCGGGATCGACAGGCCGGCTGGGTTCGTACACCAGATTCTCCATGCCTCCGCATCGGCCGTGGCGATTTCGTCCACCGGACGGCCCTGCCAGCGGCTCAAGTCGAGCTCCATGATATCGGCATCGAGGCGAACCTCCTGCTGATGTGGTTGCGCCAGGATGTTGGCCGTCTCCCGGGCTCGACGCAGAGGGCTGCAGTAGACTGCGTCGAGATCCCACTCCTGCAGGCGACGCGCCATCTCCCGCGCCTGCCAACGGCCTTCAGTCGACAAGCTCTCCTGCGAGCGCCCCATGTAGATCCGCCGCTCGTTCGAGGCAGTTACGCCATGTCGAATCAGATGCAGGATCATCAGGCTCATGGCTGTGAGGGCGGAACTCGCCGCTGTCGCTTGCGCCCCGCTGCCGCCGAACGAGCCTTGCTCGTCGAACGCTTGCGCGGCCGCCTCGGTGCGGGCTGCAACGCCAGGTCGAGCGCTTCACCGATGCGGGTCACATATAGAAACTCGAGGTCTTCGAGCACCTGCTCCGGGATCTCCTCCATGTCCTTTTCGTTCTTGGCCGGCAGCAAGACGCGCTTGAGACCGGCTCGTCGGGCCGCGAGAACCTTGTTCTTGACCCCACCGACCGGAAGAACCATTCCTCTCAATGTGAGCTCACCACTCAACCCGAGGTCAGCATGCACCGGCCTGTCAGTGAAGAGAGACGCAAGCGCCACGAGCATCGCCACACCCGCGGAAGGTCCGTCCTTGGGCACAGCACCTGCGGGCACATGCACGTGTACATCATGGCTCTCGAAATCACTGCCAGGAATGTCGAGCTCCGATGCCCGCGAGCGCAAATAGGACATCGCCGCCTGTGCAGATTCCTTCATGATTTCGCCGAGCTGTCCGGTGAGCGTGAGCTCCCCTTTTCCCTCCATCCGAGTTGCCTCGACAAAGAGAATGTCTCCACCTGATGGCGTCCAGGCAAGGCCCGTCGCCACTCCCGGTTGCGCGGTGTGCTCCGCGATCTCCGAGAAGTACTTCACTGCCCCCAGGTAGGAATGAAGCTGCTCCGGGCCGACGATCTGCTGTTCTGGGTCCGGCTCGTCCTTTGCATCCATCGCCTCGGCCACACGGCGTGCCACGGCACGAAAGATCGCGGCGATCATGCGTTCGAGCTCGCGTACCCCTGCCTCCTCAGTGTAGTCGCGGACGATCGTGGTGACCGCACTATCAAGAATGTCGACATGATCGCTCGTGAGACCATGCTCCTCGAGCTGCCGCGGGATCAGAAACTGCCGGGCTATGAATCCCTTTTCCTCCGCCGTATAGCCTGGGAGCTCGAGGATCTCCATACGATCGTAGAGCGCATCGGGTATGTTCTCGGGCACGTTGCCCGTAGCGATGAAGAGGACCTTCGAGAGATCGAAGGGCACCTCCAGAAAATGATCTGAGAATGCGTGATTTTGCTCCGGGTCCAGCACCTCCAGCAGGGCTGATGAGGGGTCGCCGCGAAAGTCGGCCCCGATCTTGTCGATTTCGTCGAGCATGAACACCGGGTTCATGGTGGCCGCCTTCTTGACCCCCTGAATGACACGACCTGGCAGAGCTCCGACATAAGTGCGGCGATGTCCCCGAATCTCTGCTTCATCGTGAACCCCGCCGAGCGAGGCACGCACGAACTCGCGTCCCAGTGCCCGCGCAATCGAACGTCCCAAGGATGTCTTGCCGACGCCCGGTGGCCCGACGAAGCAGAGGATGGGCCCCTTCATGTCAGGCTTCAGCTTGCGCACTGCCAAGTACTCGAGAATCCGCTTCTTGACCTTGTCGAGATCGTAGTGATCTTCGTCCAAGATCGCCGCCGCCCCGGCGATGTCCAAGTTGTCTTCTGTCTGTACTCCCCAGGGCATATCGAGGAGCCAATCCAGGTACGTCCGGGCAACGTTGTATTCGGCGGCTGCCGGGGACATGCGGCTCAGTCGTCCGAGCTCCTTCAGAGATGCCTTCTCGACCTCCTCGGGCATGTTTGCTCCGGCGATGCGCTTGGACAGCTCGTCGATCTCAGCACCACCTTCCTCGTCCTCGCCGAGCTCTCGTCGGATCGCCCGCAGTCGTTCACGCAGGTAGAACTCGCGCTGGCTCCGGTCGACCTCCTCCTGCACCTCGGTTTCGATCTTCTGGGAAAGCTCGAGCACCTGGAGGTGGCGGGTCAGGAGGTTCAACACGAGACGCAGTCGTGCGCCCGCTGTTTCCGACTCGAGAACCTTCTGCTTGTCAGCGACCTCGAGGCTCAGATTCGCCGCGATGATATCGGCGAACTCGCCTGGATCGCCCATCGATTCGGCCAGCGCCTGTAGCTCCTGGGGGACTCCGGGCGCGACCTTCAGGATCCTGCGTAACAAGCGCCGCACGCTGACCGTCAGCGCCTCGACCTCGACGTCTTGCTCCTCGTCACCATCGGGTCTCAGCTCCACGCTACCGCTGAAGTAGGGCTCTGGGCCCTGCAGATCGTCGAGGCGGGCTCTGCTCAATCCTTGGGTGATGACGTTCAACTTGCCGTTTGGAAGAGGCAAGGCCTTCAGTATGCGGGCTACGGTGCCGTGGCGGTAGAGATCTCCGGCTGCGGTGTCCGCTGTTGCGTCGCTCTTCACCGCCGCAACCACCAGGAGCCTGTCACCTTCCAGTACGGCACGGACGAGTCGCAAGGAGGAGTCAGTGGCTACAAGGATCGGCATGATGGCGCCCGGGAAGAGTACGGCTCCACGCACGGGCAGGACGGGCAGAACCTCGGGGA
>CALAKE010000206.1 GCA_937922775.1 uncultured bacterium
TCGTGACCCAGGGCTCGGCGGCGCGCCTATGGTAGAAGTAGCCCGACACGACGAGATCGCGCGGATCGCGGATGAAGCGCGATATACGAAAGCGGCCGAGGCGGTCCAGGTCGAGGGCACGGTTGTTGATCGACGCGATCCGGTGCGCGTGGAAGCCTTCGTAGAAGTCCTCGAGGTGGCTGTTGTAGTGACGATAGCCGGGGCACCACCAGAAACATCGGTTGAAGACTGCATCCATGACGCGGCCGTAGTAGACCGTCAGGCACTTGTGGTACGAACAGTGGATCAGGCGCACCTCAGTCATCATCGGCGTGCGACGGTGTAGAAGGCGAGGGCCAGGTACTCTCTGACCGCCGCCTGCCCAGTGGCCGCAGCGTCGATGGACGGAACCCAGTCCATCCAGTTGTAGGCGCCGTGAATCTGGAAGTCCACCGGATAGGGCACGGGCTCCATGCCGTGGCGCCGGAACGACCGCATGGCGCGCGGCATCTGGTGCGCCGATGTGACCAGGGCAAACGGGTCGTTTCCCACCAACGGCCGGACCTGCTCTGGATGCTGGGCGGTATTGCCCGAGATCGATTCGGAAATGACCTGTCGGTCCGGGGCCACCAGTTCGGCGAGCCGCACCAGGTTCTCGAACGCCGGCAGGCCGGCCCTACCGGCCCCCGCCGCGCCGGAAAAGACCACTCGACACTCCGGCCCGAGTCGTGCGCAGAGCTCCATGCCGCCGAGGAAGCGAAGGGCAGTAGCTGGCTCCAAAGATGTGGTCAAACTCTCGGGTTGGGGTACGTGAGCATTACCGTTGAGCACGACCACGCTTTGGACTTCGCGGATCTGAAGCTCGGCCAACGTCGGCTGATCATAGCGACTCTCGAGGGGCCAGATCAGGGCCTCGGCCACGGGTCGCGTGAAGATGAGCCACAGAAGGGCGAGCCCAGCCAACTCCCAACTGCCAACCGTGCGCCCTCGACGCCTGCTCCACCAGACCAGCAGCACAGTCGCCAGGGCGATCCAAAGAAAGATGTTGGGCAAAAGCCGTATGACCACACTCACGATTCCAGCCTCTCCTCGAAGTCAGGCACCAGGAGTCGCCCCTCGCATCATGAATCGTCGCAAACACACCCTAGGGTACTCCCGACTCTGGCGCAGCCCAAGATGCCGATCCGGTAGCAATTCGGTTCATACCGTCCGCTGGCCACTGCTCGAGCGCCTGCTGTGGCGGGCAGGAGCCCCTTACCGGCCAGAATCGTCGAGCCTCTTCAACCTGATTCCTTGGACCATGATCCCGAGCGTCCGCTGCTCTTGGGCTCCCCCCGTGTTTTCATCGGAAGTTTCCGTATCGCTGTTCAGCTCGATGACAAGCGCTTCACCAGTTGGTACCTCCGCCAGGCTGAAGGTCATCGATTCGGGCCAGGGATGGGCCGGAAGCCATTCCTGCCAGAGCACTACGCCGTTGGCGAGCACCTCGAGGTTGGCACCCTCGCGACCTGGAACGATCGCCTCGAGCTCGAGCAGCTGCGGTGGATTACCTGGATCCACCGGAACCTGTAAGCTGGCGGCTCCATTGGTCCAGCGTGCTGGCGTTGCGTCGAACCATTCCCACGGGTGAAATCCGGTCTCTCTGACACCGAGCCTGGGCCGGGTGCCCAGGTTCACCCCCTGCCAGGCGACGATCGGGAGACGAGAGCGAACCTCCCCCGGCAGAAGCCAGAGCGCGAAGTCCTCCCCTTCCTGCGGCAGCACGAGCTGAGCACTCAAGCGGGACGCCTGACTCCAGCCCTGACCACTGATCACCACCTGTGACCCGGGCTCCTCACTCTTTCGACTGTCGAATCGATGAAACACCGTACCTGGCAGCTGATACTGGGCTCCATTGAGCATCCCAACGTCGTAGTACGCCACGTCGAAGCTGATCGTGTCGATCACGCCGAGCCGCGATGTTTCTTCTAGAAACGTCAGCCGCGACCTGCTCGCCTCGATGGCGGGCAGCAGATAGTAGGAGTTGTTGTAGAGGGAGGTGGCGAGAAACAAGAGCGCGAGCAAGACGAGCCCGGCGCGCTGCGAGAAATGCATACTTGCCGTGATCATCAGACACGCGACGATGGCGCCGAGAGAGACAACGTAGAGGTTGAAACCGCCGAATATATCGACGAGGGGGAAGATCCCGGCCACGTTGACCGCATCCACCTCCCACGGCCAATCAACGCCATACTTCGTCGGGGCGGCGTTGATCTCGAGCATGACGATCCACGTCAACGCGACGAGCGTAGTGATCACGACGACCGCATGGCGAGCCATTCTCGCAAGGTCGGGCTTGTTTCGGGAAAGCTGCACGAGGGCGAAGGCCATGAACATGACCGCGGCAGCTTCGTTGTAGCGACCATAGATGAAGTAGTCCGCTCTAATCGTCTCGTCCGGACCGAAGATCCCGTAGATCGTCGAGGTCACCGAGGCGAGGAAAATGCCCCCTGCCGAAGCCAGAAGCAGGATCGAGATCCCAGTTGCGGGGTCGGCGAGGGTCCGACGAGGGGACTCGGATGTGGTGCTCCTGTAGATCAGACAGCCCGCGGCCAGGACCCCCAGGAGGCCGAGTCCGAGAGACGCCTGAAACACATAGAGAATCTGCCCCAATCCTCGGATCGTGAGGAGGAGGAACTGGCTGCCTGGAAGTAGGCGTGAAGCCAGAGTGGTCGCCGAGAACTCACCTCCGCCCGCCCAGCCAATTGCCTTCAAATACTCGTTGACGACTCTCGTCAGGGCAAATATCAGCCCAATCGTCGCGACGCCGAGCACCGCCTGGCTTCTCGGCAGGGACCTCAGGGCCGCGAGAACCAGGAGATAGGCGACCACGATCAGGAGGATCGGCAAAGCACGCGGGTGAATCGTGTAAAGAAACCCCACTACGAGGCTGAAGATCAGGGCGTCCCGCCAAGTCCTTGTGCGCAGGTAGCGGCCGAACAGTGCCAGGGTCGTGGCATAGGTCAGCACAAAGGCACTCTCTGCCCAGGCGAAGTTAGGAAAAAGCAGGAAGGACGGATATAAGGAGCATGCGAACGCGATCCCCTTCGCTGCGCTCCTGTCCGTACGAAGTAAAGAAGTGAGCACGGTATGCAGGGGGAAATAGAGCGCGCTGATCAGCAGTGCGTTGATGACGATTGCGGCTTTGTATGACCAGAGTGGAGAGGCGAAGAGCCAGAAGGCCGGCACGAGCAGCAGCGAGTATCCGAAATGGTAGAACTGGCTGTCTCCCATGTCGGGCAAGCGCGCCGTCCCGGCCAGAAAGCGAGCATTGCCCAGGTAGCCGAGCTCGTCAGAGAAAATCAACGGCTGTTCCATCTGCATGCCTAAAAGCAGATGAATGACTACGAGGCCCAGATAGAGCAGCAGATGATTGCGCATGTTCTGAATCAGGATCTCGCTGGCCGGGGACACAATGCCTTGCACGTGGTTCCGTAGACGCAGAGCCGCGCGTCCGGTGACTCCGTCAAGACTGCCCCACACCTGACAGTAAATGGTAGGGGGGCGAGGCTC
>CALAKE010000207.1 GCA_937922775.1 uncultured bacterium
TAGTGTTTCCCTACGACGAGCCCGAGGAGATCCGGATGATCGACACTCGAGGGTGGGAGCGGCCCGCGTGGCGATACGGCGAGGCGGCTTTCACTCTCCATGGCGTGGAGCTGCGCATCGTGTTGCTGACCTGGGTGGCGGAGCCGGGCCCCGGCGACCAGTTCTTCATCGCAATCACTGACGCGACCAGCGGCGAAGAGACCTATCCGGCCTGTCGATATATCCAGCCCGGCTTCGTGGCTGAAGGACCGATGCTGCTCGATTTCAATCTCGCGACCAACCCGTCCTGCGCCTACAACGATGGCTTCGCCTGCCCGCTGCCGCCACGCGAGAATCGCCTGCAGATTCCAATTCGCGCCGGCGAGAAGATCTACCCACATCACCACTGACGGAGCTCGATGATCGACGAAATGCAGCACATGAACCGGGGCAGGATATTTGGTGGCGCGACGCTGATTGTCGTCGGGGCGATGCTTCTGCTCGACCGCTATGGCGTCATCGAGGTCGGTCAGTATTGGCGCTTGTGGCCGCTCCTGCTGGTCTTTTTCGGGCTTTTTCAACTGCTGGCGCCCCGAAGCTCCAAAGATCGCGGGTCGGGTCTCTGGCTCTTGCTCATCGGCGCCTGGCTGCAGATCAACCTGTTGAACTTGTTCGGCCTCGACTTCCACAACTCTTGGCCCCTCTTGCTGATCTTCATCGGAGTCGGCGTTCTACTCGGCGGTTTCTTTCCGCAGCTCGACCCTGAGGATCCAACCGAGAGTTAGTCGGCCACTCGCCTCCCCCAGACGGAAGAGAAACCCTCGCCAGCCCGTGAGACAGAAGAAAGGTCTTCGGGTACCTGTGCAACATCGGCCACCTGGCACGTCTGAGCAGGGTGAAAGGACAGCAAATCGCTTCCCTGCAAAGCCGGAGGTAGGCCGTGCAAACACAACGCTTCTTCTATTGGCTGGTGTTCACCCTGACGACGGCGGTCCTGGTCGGGTTGGCCGGCGACGTGGCCGCTCAGGGTTGGATCGAGCCCATCAACCCCCGTCCCGCGGACCCCATCGTGTTCCGCGTACGAAGCGATGTCACCGTTACCGTCGATGGCACACGACGCGTGGCGGTCTTCGAGGTGGAGGAGGTATTTCGCAACAACTCTCGCGCCATGCTGGAAGGGGACTACCTTTACCCGATTCCTGCCGGAGCTGTCTTTACCGATTTTTCGCTGTACATGGGAAACCAGGAGTTGAAGGGAGAGATCCTGCCGGCAGAGAAGGCCCGCGCGATCTATGAGGAGATCGTGCGAAGAAAGAAGGACCCGGCGCTCATCGAGCTCGTCGGGCACGGAGTCTTGCGTGCGCGTGTCTTTCCCATCGACCCGGGCGATACACGCCGCATCGTACTCCGCTACACACAAGTACTCGGCCGCGACGGCGACCTCCTGCGACTGCGCTACCCGCGCGTCGTCGGCACCATTCCGGGCACCGAGCACATCGAGCAGGTGGGGCCGCACGGGTTCGGTGACCACGAACATCCTTTCAGCTTGACCGTACGCGTCGAGGGCGCGGATCTGTTCGCCACTCCCTACTCTCCGACCCATACGATCGAGGTACGTGAGGGTAACGACAACCAGCTCGAGATCTCGCATGCGGGTCTTGGCGACGAGTCCCGCGACTTTCAGCTCTTCCTGCCCCTTCGGGAAGCTCTTCTCGGGGCCAGCATCGTTACCCATTCGCTCGGTGACGAGCCGGGCTACTACATGCTCCTGATCTCGCCGCCGACCTCCCCCGACGAGGTGGCGATTCCACGGGACCTGACCATGGTGCTCGACATCTCCGGTTCGATGGAAGGTGACAAGATGGAGCAAGCTAGAGCGGCGCTCAGGCAGCTCGTTGCCGGATTGCGCCCGGAGGATCGCTTCCGAATCATTACCTTCAATAGCGTCGTCAGGTCGTTCCGGCCCGACTTCGTCTCGGCGGATCGCGCCAACGTCGACGAAGCGCGCGATTATCTGGCTGCTGTCCGTCCCGAGGGCAGCACCAATGTCCAGGTCGCTCTCGAAGAAGCCTTGCGTCCGGAATCCGACGAGGGCCGACTTTCGCTGATCGTGTTCCTGACCGACGGTAAGCCGACGGTTGGCGAGACAGCGCCTGAGAAGATCGCCGTGCTCGCCCAGGGGATGCTCGATCGCGAGCGCGTCTTCGCCTTCGGGGTCGGCCACGACGTCAACACCTACTTGCTCGATTGCCTCAGCGAAGGCGGTAGGGGAACGACAAGCTACGTTCGCCCCGGAGAGGACGTCGAAATGGCGGTCGCCTCGTTGTCGAGCAAGATCTCCTACCCGGCGCTGTCTGATCTCAAAATTATCGATTCTCCGGTACAGCTCGAAGACTTCTACCCCAGCTCCCTACCCGCTCTGTTCTACGGCGAGGAGTTGGTGCTGTTTGGCCGGTATCGAGGCGACGGCGCAGGGGATCTCGTGCTGGAAGGCTCTCGCGGAGGCGAGGTCCAGCGCTTCGAGTATCAGGTCGAGTTCGCCC
>CALAKE010000208.1 GCA_937922775.1 uncultured bacterium
AGACCTAGGCAGGCAAGAGGACGAACCGGCGCCGCAGCAGCTTCGGTGTCGGCGTTGGTCAAAGAGGCAGGATCTTGGCGGGAGAGGGCCTGGCGTCGCGAGGGTCGCCAGGCCCTCCTTTTGTCTCGCGCGACGCCGAACAGACCTATGCGCGGCCTCTCGACGAAACGTGCGGCCGCTCGACTGACTGTTCGGCCACTCGACGAAGCGTCCGGCCTCTCGACAAGACGTCCGGCCTCTCGACCAAATTTCGGCCTCACAGCTCACGGCGAAACGTGATGAGAGAGGTCGCCGGCTAACCGGTGGCGTAAAGCATCGAGTAGAGCATCGAGTAGACGATCAGGACGATGAGCGTCAGCCCGATGCCCAGCGCGACAAAGGCGAAGTAGCGGAAGAAACGCTCAGCCTGCTTCGGGTACGGCTCTGCCAGGTGTTCGTCCTCGAGCTTGCCGGCCTTCTTGAGCGCTTCGTACTCACGCGGCTTGTCGCGCTTCAGCTCCTCTAGAGTCACGCGGCCCGTGAAGATGACCGGGTCCATGGGGAACTTGTCGGGGCGGAAGTGCGTGTTGAAAAAGTGGATCGTGAAGATGAACGCCACGGCCAGCAACGCCTCGTCGCTGTGCAGGATAGTGGCGATGTTCACGGTCCAGCCCGGCAGGAATTGGGTGAAGAACGTCGGGAACCAAAGCATCAGGCCCGTCGAGCCGATGACGAACATTCCCCAGAAAACCGCGAAGTAGTCGAACTTCTCCCAATAGGTGAACCGGCCATAGCTGGGTCGCTCGCCGAGGCCGAGAAACCACTTGATCGACCCCCAGAACTCAATGACATCGTACTTGTTGAGGACCATTGAGTTCTCGTCGGTCAGGAACTTGAACCAACTCTTGCCTGATTCCCTCTTCAGGCGAAGCACCTCACGCAGGTGGATCAGAAACACGGTGAGCAGCACGATCGCGGCGAGGCGGTGCAACACACCAGTGGTCTGATATCCGCCGACGAGAGCCGTCGACCATTGCGCCCAGCGCATGTACGAGAACTTGAGCATCATCCCGGTTGCGGCCAGGACGAAGAAGCTCAGGAGCATCGACATGTGGAGTGAGCGCTGGAAGCTGTTGAAGCGTCGGTAGAGCTTCTTTCCTTCCGTCGCGTGGTAGCGGATGCGCATCTCCTTCGACCGGGCCAGTCGCCACAGCCACGCTAACGTGTGCAGCGTGAAGAACGTCATCGTTCCCACCAGCAACGTGGTCATTCCCCAGAAGGTCCAGAACAGGTAGGGGTAGCGCTCCTGGTCGTGATGGGTGGCGTGCGTCAAATAGCTGGTGAAGCGAAGGCTGGCGCCCGCGTGACATTGAGCACACGTCTCTACTACGTTGGCTCGGCTGAGCATCGATGCCGGCTCGGTGGTCGGCAGGATGCTATGAGTTCCGTGGCAGTCGTAGCACTTCGCGACCCCCGCGTCGCCGAGCTGCGAAGCCTTGCCGTGCATAGTCTCGAAGAAGGTCTCCGACTCGTGCTCGTGGCAGCGGCCACACTGATCCATCATCAAGAGACGGAAGTCGCCCCGATCGGTACGGCTGATGGTATGAGACGTGTGGCAATCTTCACAGGTCGGTAGCTCTCGGCCAGGCTCGAGCTCGCCGGCAACCCCGGGGGAGTGGATGCTGCTCAGGAATTCCTCCGCGATCCCGTGGTGGCACGTCCCGCACGTGGCGGAAACATTGTCGTTGTGCACCGAGGATGCCGGGTCCTCCGCGGGCAGCTCATGGTGTGCGGTATGGCAGCTCGTGCAGGTGGCCGTGACCAGCAGGCCGCTCTCGAAGAGACCCGTACCGTGGATGCTCATCTCGTAGCTTTCCACTGGCGTTGGGATGCCCTCGTGAATTCTGATCGCCGCCTGCTGGCCCTGAGCATGGCATTGACTGCACAGCTCAGGCACGTTGCGGGGGAAGGTGGGTGAGCTCGGCATACGCTGCGTCTGCGTTGAGTGCCTCTCGTGGCAGTCGAGACAGACCGGTGCGTCGGAGTCTCCCGCGGCTGCCAACGTGCCGTGCATGCTGGTGTTGAACTGCTCCACCTGGCTTTCGTGGCATGCGCCACACTCGACGGGATTCTCGATAGCGGCACAAGGCCGTTCCAGCGCCGAAGAGACCTCGGCGTGGCATTGCGCACAGGCTACGGTGGCGTGTGCGCCGGCGTAGTAGGCGAGCTCGTCGACGTGCAGCGACATGGGAACGCCCAACGAACGCCCCGTGATACCGGCATCACGGTGGCAGCTCAGGCAATTCTCGTTGGCCGCTCCCGCCTCGTAGAACACGCGGCGAATCTGGTGCGGCGAGTGGCAGTCGACACAGGCCGGCACGGCGCCAGGCTCGGACTCCCAGAGCTCCCCCTCGATCACCTGCCGGTGGACCTCCTCGATCTGCGCGTGGCACTGCTGGCAGGTGTCGGCGACGTTGTCATGGTGGATGCTCGAGTCGGGGTCGGTGTGAGGCAGGATTTCATGCGATGTATGGCACGAGGTACACACAGCCGTCACGGTCAGGCCCTGCTCGAAAAGCCCCACACTGTGGATCGACTCCGTGTAATTCTCGAGAATGCGATCCTGCGGGATGTTGCGCTCGCGCGAGACAGGAGTGCCCTCGTGGTGGCACTCACCGCACAGAAACGGGATGTTCATCACCCGGGTGGGAGCGCGCGGGTCGGTGTGCGAGAGAATCTCGTGCGTGCCGTGACAATCGGCACAACTCGGAGCTAATTCGTCTCCTCGGGCTGCCGCCTGACCATGTAGCGACCGATCGTGTGCCTCGCCCTGGTCGGGATGACAATCACCGCAAACGACCCGCTCGCCTGTGGCCAGGTGGGGATCTTCCATGTCGAAGTGACAATCGGTGCAAAGAAGGCCCGCCTCGCCGTGCATGGAGCCCTCGAGCGCCGCGCCCTGATCGTGGCAGTCGGTGCAGACGACGGGTTCAGCCGCCGCCAGGTGCGGAATCTCCACCATGTCGAAGTGACAGTCGCCACAGAGGAGGCCGGCCTCACCATGCGTGGAATCGGTCCAAGAACTGCCATCGACGATGTATCGAGAGGCATTCTCCATTCCCTCGAACATCTCGGGGTCGGCATGACAATCGAGGCAGAACTCCTCCTCCTGAGGAGCTCCGGCGCCGGAATGGGCGGCCACGGCCGCGTGCGCTGCAGCATTCACGGGGGCAGGCGCAGGTTGCGAGACGCCGGCAGGTCCTGTCGTGCTCGCCAGCGCCGGCTCAGCCACAGAGAACAGGCCGATGCTGAAGAGACAGATAGCGAGAGCAGCACCGGCGACAGCAACCAGACCACCGCGCAGGATGCGCGGGGAAACACCTGCCCGAGATGCCTGACTCCCTGGGCCTTCTACCGCAACGCGTGATGCTCTCAACCTATTCCCTCTCCAAGCCACTGCTCAGCCGGATCGCCCGCTATTTGGCGGCAATGCCAAGGAGTGTAGCGCAGGATTGGCGATAATGCGGTCCGATTTGCGGAGAAAACATCGCCCTTGGCCGGAGAAATGTCAACTAGATAGCAGAATCGGGAGAATCCGTACGCGCCCGGTAGTAGGGTAGGGGCCCGCCTTGCCGGCGCCGAGAGGGTCAGGCGCAGGTGCGGGTCCAGCTGCAGGCCCAGCCTTAGTGATCACCTGGAGATGCCATGATCCAACGCCAACGTATCCCCTTCATCCTCATGGCCGTGATTACCCTGATCGGGGCTCTCTGGACGGGCCTGGTGCGCGTTGGCTGGAGCTTGCCCGGTGCCGCCACTGCACCACTGAATGCTCACGGTCCTTTGATGGTGGCGGGCTTTCTGGGGACGGTCATTGGTCTGGAGCGTGCCGTGGCGCTCGATCGAAAATGGGCCTACTCAGCGCCCCTCCTGAGTGGGCTGGGAGGGCTGGCGTCGCTCTTGGTTCCCACCTCTGTTCTCGGGCCCGTGCTACTGAGCTCGGGCGCCGCCGCCTTCCTCGTCGTGATGCTGGCACTATCGCGTCGCCAGGTTGGCCCGATCATGTTGATCATGTGCATCGGCGCGGTGTGTCTTCTCGTCGGCAATCTGGGCCTCGTCGCCGGCTGGCCGATCTACAGCTTGGTCGGCTGGTGGGCTGCTTATCCGGTTCTGACGATCCTGGCGGAGCGCTTGGAGCTCAGCAGGTTCGTGAAGATCTCCGGCGGAGCATTCGCGCTTCTCTACGGCGCCATCGCGCTTGCCCTGGCAGGACTCGTCGTCGGCATGTCGCGGCCCGAAATCGGCGTGCGAATGGTTGCCGTGGCCTACCTGCTGATGGCCTTCTGGTTCTTGCGCCACGACATCGCGCGGCGGCGCATCAGCCAGCCCGGGTTGCCCCGCTTTGTCGCCGTCGGCCTACTCGTGGGCTACGTCTGGCTCATCGTCTCCGCCGGCACCCATCTCTGGGTCGGTGCCGTGACAGGCGGATACGCCTACGACGCAATCAACCACTCGCTCTTCCTCGGCTTCGTCTTCAGCATGATCTTCGTGCATGCGCCCATCATCTTCCCTTCGATCACGGGCCTCGACATTCCTTTCCGGAACGTGTTCTACGTGCACCTCGGCCTGCTGCACATCTCACTGCTGTGGCGCATCGCCGGGGACGCTTGGCTTTGGCTGCCCTGGCGGCAGTGGGGCGCGTTGCTGAACGCGATCGCGATCGTGCTCTTTTTCCTGGCCACGGCGCTGACGGCGGTGGGCGCGAAGGTGAGAGCGGCGAGGGGAAAAGCAGCGTCGGCATAAGTGGCGCGAGCGCCGCCGCAGGACGGCTTCGAGCCACACACAGCTTCGAATCGCAGGCGACATCGAGCCGGAGTCTGCCTCGAACCACGGGCGGCCTTGAACCACGGGCGGCCTCGAACCTTGGGCGGTCTCAGGCTACAGGCGCCCAGCCTCTCTCGATGAGCTCGGCGCGTCCGTGCTCCGCGTCCGGCTGGAACACCGCGAAAAAGACGATGTCGCCGTCTCGAGGTCGAAAGCGCTCGTCGACAGGAGTGACCTTGCCATTGCGCGCCCAGGCCAGGGGAAGGATGGCCTCGTGCACGGCTTCCGGCACGATACACTCGCCCTCCACCTCGCTCGTTTCTTTCGACAGCCGCCACTGCTCCACGCGAGCTCGGCCCCGGTACAGCCGCACGGTCCACAGCTCGCTGTCCTGTGGTGCGCCGAACAACACTCTGCCTCCGTGCTCGGTGACGAGCTCGGCATGTAGCTCGCCGGAGGCGGGCGCGACAGAGCTGTAGACGTTCGGCACCTTGTGCTCGGTACGGGCGGTACGCGCAAACATGAGGTTGAGCTCGTCGTTGGGTGTGAGGGCGATCGCACCCCTGCGGATCTCGAGCTCCGCCCGCTGCAGGATGCGTTCGTCGAGCGCATTGCCCCAGAGCACACGAAAACCTTCGCCCTCTGCCGCCGCTGTGCAATTCGGGTTCGAGTCGATGAAGACCACACGCTCCTCGTGCTCGCGCAGAATGCGGCCGAGGGCCAAGCCGAGGGCGTTGGCACCGAGAATTACGTAGCCGCTATTCATCGCCCGTTGCACGCCCAGGAGCCGCGCCACGAACCCGCCTGAAAGGCCCTGCACCAATACGGTGACGGCGATGACCAGAAAGACCAACGCGCGAAGCTCGTTACCTCCGGCCACGGCAGCCTCACCGAGCTCCGCCGCGAACAGCGACGCCACCGCCGCGGCCACGATGCCACGCGGCGCCAGCCATGCGAGAAACGCACGCTCGCGGCCCGAGAGGTCGGAGCCCACCGTGCTGAGGGCGACATTGACCGGGCGCACGACCAGCATCAGAGCCAGCACCGTGATCAGCCCCGGCACGCCGAGCGCGGTGATGTCGGCCAGGCGCACATCGGCGGCCAGCAGAACGAAGAGCATGCCGATGAGCAGCATGGTGAGCTGCTCCTTGAAATCCATGAGGTCGCGCAAGGCACGGGTTCGGACATTACCGACAAGAACCCCCGCCACCGGGGCGGCTACGATTCCCGACTCGGGAAGAATGGCGTTGCAGGCCTGATACATCACCAGCACGAGTGACAGCGTGAGGATGTTCTCCATGCCCTCGGGAACCAGAAACTCGAAGCGCAGGAGCAAGGCGATGAGCAGGCCGCCGATCAGGCCTAGCAGGACTCCCATACCCAAGCGGCTCACGAGGACCATGAGGCCCTCGCCCAGCGACTCGGCCACCGGGCTCAGCGCCGCCTCCAGAGCGGCCACCGCGAGGACGGCGCCGATCGCGTCCACGAAAACGCCCTCGGCCTCGAGGATGGTGCTCAGGTTACGGTTCAGGTGGATGCGGCGCAGCAGCGGCGTGATCACTGTGGGCCCGGTGACCGACACGAGCGTCCCGAAAAGAAGTGCCGCGCGCCAACCCCAGCCCATCACTCCGTAGGCCAGGAGCGTGCCGCCGAGCGTGGTGATCAAGGCGCCCACCGTAACCAGGCGGCGGATCACCGTCGCCTCCTGTCGTAGCCGCCGGATGTCCAGGTTGAGGCCGCCCTCGAACAGGATGATCGCCACCGCGAAGCCCACCAGCGTCATCAGCGCCGGGCCCAGGGTGTGGGGCAGCACGATGCCGAGGCCGTCGGCACCGAGCAGCGCCCCGGTGGCGAGGAGCAGGACGATCCCAGGGATCCTCAGGTGGCGAGCCAGTGCCTGCGCCACCATGCCGGCGGCCATGGCGAGGGCGAGGGTGAGGGCGGGGTTATCGGCTAGGCTGTGTTCCATTGCCGCAAGAGTATCGCACTGCGCGCCTGAAGACCGCGAGGACCGCGTTACGCTTACTCAGGAAGCGCTGACAACCATCTCCCCCCGGCGCACCACCCCCTTGCCGAAGCGGCGCTGCAGCATCTCGACGGCGCTGGTGACCTCCTGCTCGCGGGCGGCGGCGGTGCCGGGGAAGGCGAGCTGTACCGGGGTGTGCTCGAGGGCGGCAAAGCAGACCGCCAGCTCGCGCACCCGCACGCGGCGCTCGAGGCCCTGGTGCAGCAGGCGGCGGGCCAGGCGGTACAGGAGGGCGTCGAGGTTGCTGGGCTGGGGTAGGGGAGCGGCGTATTCGCTGGCCTCGTTGTCGGCGTAGCGCACGCGCACGGCACAGCGGCCGGCGCGCTTGTCGATGCCGCGCAAACGATGCGCGGCGCGGCGCACCAGGCGGGCCAGCGCCGCCTCGATCTCGGGCAAGAGATTCGTGTCGTCGGCGAGCTCCTCAGCTTCCTCGATATAAGGAAGCTTGCGGACGGGCCGCACCGGCTCGTCGTCCCGGCCGCGGGCCTGCCGGTGCAGGGTGCGGCCGAGGGAGCCGAAGGCCAGCGTCAGGTCCTCCAGCTCGAGGCGCGCCACCTGGCCGATGCGCTGCAGGTTGAGCTCGTGCAGCACGGTGATCACGTCGCTGGAAGAGGCCGGTAGCTTGGCCACCGGCAGTGGCGCCAGAAACGCCGCCTCGTAGCCCTGGAAGATGTCCTGTAGCTGGGTGGGCACGAG
>CALAKE010000209.1 GCA_937922775.1 uncultured bacterium
GCTCTCCCAGACTTTGAAATCGGGCATGTAGATGTCGACGATGCCGTCGAGCAATCGAAGGCTCTCCAGGCTGTCGTACGCTGAGGTGTTGTAGACGATGGGAAGATGAAGCCCGCCCTCTGCGGCGATGGCGATGGCCTCGATCACCTGGGGAACGACGTGCTCGGGCGTGACGAAGTTGATGTTGTGACAGCCTGCTCGCTGCAGGGCGAGAGCCAGGTCGGCGATCCGCTCCGCTCTCAACTCTTCCCCACTGAGCGCTTGGCTGATGTCGTAGTTCTGGCAGAAGACGCAGCGAAGATTGCACCCGGTGAAGAAGATCGTTCCCGATCCTCTCCAACCACGTAGGCACCCTTCCTCGCCCAGATGAGCGAAGGCAGAGGAGACACGGGCTGCGCTGCCGATCCTACATACCCCGACCTCATCCGCAGTGCGATCAACACCGCAGTCGCGGGGGCAGAGGTGGCAATCGGTGAGCTCCTCGAGTGCCGACCTCGCCCGCGCCAGCAGATCTCCGCGCTCGTGCAGCTCCAGGTACCGGGGGCTGCGGTGCTCGCCGCCGGCATCCGATTGTCCCGATGCAGATGAGCGCAATGCAACCATCAGGCTTCCTGATCGCCGTCGTGAACCCTTCCCCGCAGCCCCCTCGGATCCAAGAAAATCACGCGATTAGAGGCATTTACGAGGGATTCGAGGATTTGGCGATTGGGCTTGGCGGGTTTTTGACCATCCTCTAGACTAGGCTAGAGTCAGGTCCTCAAGCTAGGGAAAAGATCCGTGCGTAACTTGATGTCGGTGCAGGGTACGAACCGCATCCTCGTTGTTGACGACGAGGAGGATGTACGCGATTTGCTGAGCCGCTTTCTGACGCGGCGCGGATACCTCGTCGAGTCGGTGGGCGATGGCGAAGAAGCGGTCGAGTACATCTTGGAGAATTCACCGGACATCGTATTGCTCGATATTCGCCTTCCCAAGGTCGATGGGCTGAAGGTGCTGCGCAGACTACAGGAAGAGGGCTCCGACGTCGCCGTCATTACGATGTCGGGTGTGGCTGACGAGGACACGGCCCGCAAGAGCCTGGAACTCGGAGCGGCTGATTTCATCACGAAGCCATTCAACCTGCCCTATCTCGAAACCAGCCTGCTGGCCAAGCTGATTCTGCTGGATACCTAGCTCTGTCACATCATCAGCGCCGCCGCGGCCTCGATATCCGACGACTTGAGCTGGCGGAGAGCCTCGTTCGCCCTGTTGAGCGGGAATGTCTCGACCGTAGTCTCGATGGGAATCTTCCCGGCCAGGTCCAGGAACTGCCGCGCGTCCTCGTGGGTCAGGTTGGCGACGCTACGCAAGGTCTTCTCCCAGTACAGATGTTTCTGGTAGTCGAGAGCCGGCACGCCGTCCAGATGCACCGCGTTGACGGCCAGAGTCCCCGCCGGCGCCAACGCTCTGAGCGCCTCGGGGACGATCCACCCGACAGGTGCGAATGTTATGGCCGCGTCGAGTGCCGCCGGCGGCTCGTCTCTGGCGTCGCCCACCCACGCGGCGCCGAGCTGCTCTGCGAGCTCACGGTGGTGCCGACCGCGAGTGAAAACGAAGACTTCGCACCCCCAGTAGCGCGCCACTTGTATGGCGATGTGCGCAGATGCGCCGAAGCCGTAGAGACCCAGCTTCTGGCCGGGCTCGATCTCGGCCAGGCGCAGCGAGCGGTATCCAATAATGCCGGCGCACAGAAGTGGCGCGGCGTTCTCGTCGGCGAACGCCAGCGGCAAAGGGTGTGCGGCGGATGCCGGAGCTACGGCGTACTCGGCGAAGCCACCGTCGACGTGGTAACCGGTAAAACGCGACTCTACGCAGAGGTTCTCCCTGCCCCCTAGGCAGAGATCGCAGGCGCCACATGAGCTCGACATCCAGGGCACCCCTACGCGCTCTCCGACTCGCTCCGCAGACACACCCTCACCGACCGAATCGATGGTGCCGACGATCTGGTGGCCGGGGATCACCGGTGCCTTGACCAGAGGCATGTCCCCCTCCGCGATGTGCAGGTCAGTATGACAGACGCCACAGGCGCGCACGCGGATCCGAACCTCGCCGGTTCCGGCGGAGGGCACATCAACTTCCTCAATCACCAGCGGTGACGATTCGATCGGCGCCTGCTCATGGATTACGGCGGCTCGCATGGCTGCAATCGTACCTCGCATTCCACGCCTGCGCCCAAGGAAGAATCAGCAGGCTTGCGCCCAAGGGCCCAGGAAGCAGAAGATCAGCGACGTACACCAAACAATGTAGGGGAGCCGGGAGAATGAATCCGCTGCGTGCCGTCATCTTGAGAATGTCAGAGAGCGACTCATGGCGGCGCCGCCTCACGAACTGGGGCGCCACGCGCCGGGTCGTGTCTCGATTCATTCCAGGCGAGCATCTCGACGACGCGGTACGGGCGGTCAAAGCGATCAACGATGGAGGAGCAAGCGCATCACTGAATCCTCTGGGTGAGCACGTTGAGAACGAGGCCATGGCAGAGGCCGCCGCCAATACCTACCTCGGCATCGTCGAGCGCTTAGGCAGCGAAGGCCTCGACTCCAACGTCTCGGTGAAGCTCACCATGCTGGGTCTCGATCTCGATCGCGACTTGGCTGTCGGTCATTTGAGAAGGATTCTGTCTGCGGCGAGGGTGCATGGCACCAGCGTGCGCATCGATATGGAGAGCTCCGCCTATGTCGACGGTACGCTCGCCATCCATGAGGAGCTCCACGACGAGTTTCCCAACCTCGGCCTCGTGATCCAGTCCTACCTGAGGAGGAGCGCCGAAGACGTTGAGCGGCTCGTTCCCCTGGGCGCGGCGATTCGCCTGGTCAAGGGTGCGTACAAGGAACCCCCCGAGGTCGCCTTCCCCAGGAAGTCCGATGTCGACCGGAGCTTTGCGGACTTGCTCGAGCGTTTGGTCGCCCCGGACGCGCGCGAGCGTGGCGTCGAGCTGGCTGTCGCGACTCACGACCCGGTGCTCGTCGACCGTGCCAAGGAATTGCTGCGGCAGCGGAACATCGATTCAGGCGTCGAGTTCCAATTCCTCTACGGGATTCGACGTGACGTGCAACGCCAGATACTCGCTGACGGATTTGCTCTGCGGGTCTATGTGAGCTACGGGCCGAGCTGGTACCCGTGGTTCATGCGTCGGCTTGCCGAGCGGCCCGCCAACCTGACTTTCTTTCTGCGCCATCTGTTGCGCTAGCGGGCCGGGGCAAGAGTGCGAGCGGAGTAGCGGCTAGCTCGCGTCAACCACGCGACCAGCGGGCTCCACCGCCGTCTGTTCGGAGGAGGGCTGTGCGGAGTCTTGCCCGGGATCCTCACTCATCCGCATGGTCGGGGCCAGCAGGGCGGCAGCAATGTATATGACCACGAGGCCTCCGATGGCCATCACCAGCTTTTTGAGGTTGATCGGCTCGCTGCTTTCCCAACGAAATACCAAGCTGTTGAATGCTGCGGCCACCACGGCTGTCACGAGCAGTACCAAGATGGGCCCGGCGACCTCAACGAGAGCCTCGCCACGCACCATGACCCCCTGCAGGGCCTCAATCAGGTAGGTGGCGGGCAGCATGCGAGCAATCGCCTGAATCCACGGAGGCAGCAGAAAGAACGGGATCGCGGCCCCCGACAGGAACATCATCGGGAAGAAGATCAAGTTGGCCAGCGCCGGCGCCGTTCGCATGTCCTTGGCAATACACCCGAGAATGAGCCCTAGCGACACGAAAGCCATGGCACCGATGAGCAGGACCAGGATGATCGAGATAAACGAGCCGTTGATCGTGACGCCGAAGAAAAGCCAGGCCAACAACCATTGCAGCAGGAGTGAAGCCGTCACAGTGGCCATCGAGCGCACGCCATTCGCGAGGACGACAGTCACCGGGCTGACCGGCGTCAGCCGGTAGCGGCGGAGCACCTCGTTCTCTCGTTCGTTGACCATCAAGTAGGAAACACCGAAAAAGGCACCCGCCATGGTCGTGAGAGCGAATAGGCCCGGCATCAGGTAGCTGACACCCCCTGGAGTCATGGGCCCGAAGATGTAGCCGAAGGCGAACAACCACACCTGAGGAAACCCGAGCGCCCAGAAAATGGCGGTCTTGGAGCGCCTCGCCTGCAGCAAATAGGCCCTCGAAAGCTCCCCCAGCCCGCGCAGGCTCGTCATGCGACCACCCGTTCGTCCGCTTCTTCGGGATCACCCATGAGCTCCAGGTAGACGTCCTCCAGTGTCGGCCGGCGCATGCGCAGGTCGGTGAGGGTCACGCCTTGGTCGTGCAGAACCTGGCCGAGGGCAACGATCGTCGCGGCAGGATCGCCGGTCGTGAACTTGTAGTGATTGCCCTGCCGCCCTTGCTCCTCCGCGCCACCTACCAGCAACGGCGCCGAATCCATCTCGCCCTCGACGTCGATCCAAATCGTCGATTTCCCACCGGCACTACCCACCAACTCGAACGGAGAGCCATCCGCGACCACCTCTCCAGAGCGGATCATGATGACCCGATCGCACAGTTTCTCGGCTTCCTCGATGTAGTGGGTAGTGAGCAGGATCGTACGCCCCTGACTTTTCAGGTCGAGGACGATCTCGTGTAGCTGCCGTCGTGCCGCCGGATCGAGCCCGGATGTAGGCTCGTCGAAGATCAGGAGCTCGGGCTCGTGGATCAGCGCCATGCCGATGGCCAAGCGCTGCTTCTGCCCACCGGAAAGAGTCTTAGTGAGGTCCCTGGCCTTCGACTCCAAGTTGACAATCTGGAGGACCTGCTCGATCGGCAGCGAGCGCTCATAGAAGGAGGCATACAGTCGCAGCACCTCGAAGGGCGTGAGGTCGACGGGAATCGTCGTCGATTGGAGCTGCGCACCAATGCGCTCCTTGAGGGCTCGTCCTTGTTTGGCCGGATCGAGCCCGAGCACGGAGACCTCGCCACTAGATGGCATGCGCAGACCTTCGAGGGTTTCGACGAGCGTCGTCTTGCCGGCCCCGTTGGGCCCCAGCAACCCGATGATGCCTCTCGACTCGATGCGCAGATCGACTCCGTTCAAGGCCACCGTGCTG
>CALAKE010000210.1 GCA_937922775.1 uncultured bacterium
AAACTCCATGCGCTCCTGGGCGCTCAGCATGTCAGGATTGCGCGGCTCAGCCGGCGGGCGAGCCGGCTGTGGGGTGACGTTCTCCTCGAGCGCCCGCAGGTCTTCCTCGGTGCGGCGAGGGGTGCCGCGGGCGAACCTCTCGAGGTCGACGGCAGCCGGAGCGGTGGACAGCACGGCCTTGCCCTGCAGCAAGCCCCGAAACTGCTCGAGGTCCTGCTTCGTGCGCACGTCGGCAATGACAACGTCGAGCTCATGGCGGCCGTCGGTGCCTGGCGTGTGGGCCAGCGGATACCCGACCATCGGCTGGTAGTCGGGCTCGAGAAGGTGTAGAGAGACGTATTCGTTCTCCCAGCTCACGCCGTAGTCCATGAACGGCTCGAGGGAGATGTTGACGAGCCCGATCCGTTCCATCTCTGCCATGGCCCATTCCTGAGCCCTCGTCATGCCGGGTGAAAGCGTGAGGCGAGCACCCAGCACATCGGTCATATACGAAAGGGTGTCGACGAGCTCGGATCGCTGGAGCCCTTCCTCGCGGATCTTGGCAACCATCTCCCAATCGGCCACAGGGTGGCTACCCTGCAGGTGGGCAGCCTGGTGGGTGACGGCCTGAGGGTGGGCAGCCTGAGGATGCCCGATCTGGGCGAACCCGAACAGAAACTGAACGACAACGACAGATTGCAGGAGGGCAGCTCCGGGACGATTCATGGTTGGCTCCGTTCGTTTTGGACGCGCAGACCACGGTCGGCCGGAAGCCTCATCGCGACCCGGCGTCGCTACATGGGTGACGAACCCGTTCCTAGATCTCACCGAGCGCTGAAATGCGCTCGCGGGCCCGTTCGATCAGTGGCAATGGGCTGTCCGCCTCGCCCCAGATCTCGACGAAGCGAGTGTAATAGACAATGGCCTCTTCGGGACGACCCAACTCCTCGTACACCTCACCGAGCTGGTAGTGGGCGAGAATCCAGGGGACCATCCCCTCGTAGAAGATGAGCTCCATTTCGATGAACGATTCAAGTGTTTCGGCCGCAGTGCTCCACTTCTCCGCGCGGACGTAGGCCTGAACGAGTTCAGCCGTCAGGATCTCGTGGTCCCGGGGCTCGACTGCCCGTAGCGGCTCCAGGATCTCGAGTGCGGCGCCGGGCTGTCCGTCCGCCGTCGACACCGCGGCTTCAAGGAGCAGCCGGAATTGGCGGTCGTTTTCAATCTCATCGTTTGATGCCGCCCACTCCTGAAGCTCCTCATCCATGGCTCGAGCCTCATCGATTCGTCCCGCAGCCGCATGGAGTCTGCCGATCTGGGCACGCAGCCAGATCCAGCCGCTTTCGAGGGGCACCTCGCCCGCTGCCTGGGCGAGCAACAACGCCGCCTGATCCTGGCTTCCCCTCGCGGTCTCGCCGATGGCCCACCATAACCTGTCCCGTCCAGCACTGGAGGGGGCGCCCGCTGACTCGTGCAGGAGGGCAGCTTGTTCGAAGTGCCCCGCGGCCACATCGAATTGGCCTTGGTAGAGGGCGAGGTGGCCCAGGGAGCGACGAGCCCCTCCACGTTCATTGGCGCTAGCGTTGGCCAGGCGCTGATCGAAGACCTCAGCGGCCTCGTCGGGGCGACCAGCCATGACCAACGTCATACCGTACTCGTGGTTCAGGTTGCCGGAGATTCTCCACTGCGGACGCACCTCGAAAGCACGCCCATAGGTGGCGATCGATTCGCCGAGATCACCCTCCCCACTGAGACAGGTGGCCAGGTTGATTAGCGCAGAAGCATTCAGAGGATCAATCTCGATCACAGCCCGATACTCGGAAATAGCCCGGCGGCAGTCACCCAGCTCCCGGTAGGTTCCTCCGAGGTTATGGCGGGCCGACAGGTCATCTGGATACCGGTCGAGATGCAGGTTGTAGTAGTGGACGGCATCCTCAGGACGCCCGAACTTGCCATGGAAGAGAGCCTGTATGACGTATTCTTCGCGGGGTCCGACCCGGTCAAGGCGCTCCAGCGCCATATCGAAGTTCCGTTTCGCCTCGCCTACTCGGTTGAAGACGTAGGATCCGTAGGCACTCCCTAGCGACGCATAGGCGAAAGCAAAATCCGGGTCGATTTCCACCGCTTCTTCGTAGAGCCGAACGGCTTCATCGTACCGACCCGCGTCCCATGAGATCTGGCCAGCGGAAAAGCGCTTGAGAGCTTCCAGGGAGCCGGTAGTAACCCGGGCAAGTGGCGCACGGTTGGCGCGAAGGGCTCTGATCGACTCACCCAGACCGCGCCGCAAATCCTGGATGAGGACATCCAAGCGGTCGAGCAGATCGCCCTCATCACCAGCGCGCTCCGCGAAACTGGCTACCGTGTCTCCAGAGATCGGCTCCACTACACGAACGGTCAGGAGATACTCATCCCCCACAGCGCTGAGCTCCGGCACCAGGAGACCCTTGACGCCCGCTCTTTGACAAACCTCCCGCCCGATGGCCTCGTCGATCGGCGAATCAGCCGCCGTCTGCATACGCTCCAGTACGCTCGTCACGCGAGGGCGGGAGATTACATTTACGTAGTCGGACTCCTGCAGGCCAACGCCCAGCGCCAGCGACAACGCCCGCGACAGTTCGGCCTCTTGTTCCGGATGCTGGAAATCAGCAATGAGCACCCAGTCCCGATGCTCGAACCCCAGGAGCGGAGCGGACCACAATGTCCACACGGCCAACACGGCCAACACGGCCACCGCCAAGCCGGCGATGGCGACTCTCGGGCGGAACCACGGGCGACGGCCTGCCGCGTCATGCGCCTTTGGTTCCAGGATCTCTCCCGTCTCCACCTCATTCCTCAGGCCTGCCAGGTCGTTGCGCAGGTCGAGGACCGACTGGTAGCGACGCTCCGTCTCCTTCTCGAGGCAGTGCCCGACAATGCGCCCGAGATGACGTGGAAGCTTGCGTCGGACGGCAGTCACATTCGGCGGTGATTCC
>CALAKE010000211.1 GCA_937922775.1 uncultured bacterium
GGCTGAGAAGCAGGGCGTCTCCATAAGTACTATTCGTTGGCGGGTCAACAAAGCCCTCGAGACCTTGAGGGACATTGACGAAGCATTTTCTGGGGGAGGGAGATGAGCGCGCCAAATAACCATCCCGAGGTTGACGAACTCGTTGACTGGGCTCGTGGGGATCTGTCACGGAAGCGCCTTCGTGAGATCCGGGTCCATTGCAGAAGCTGCACAGCGTGTGACATGAATCTGGCCAAGATCCTCGTGCTCAGAACCAGGCAGCGGCGGGAGATGAAGAGGCGTGCCAAGCGTGGACGGCAGCTTCAGATGGCGGCAGCAATTGTGCTTCTTGTGGGTGCGGGGGCGGTCTTCCTATTCAGTGGCTACTTCTCGGACCCAGCCTCGGAGCTCGCTGCGCTGGCCACGACTGAGACGATTCGGGGGTCTCACCTTCGGCTGAGGTTTGGCGAAGGTCTTCCCGCTGATGTGGGGCAGTACGAGGCCAGGCTAAAGGCGGGCATGGAAGCGCTCGTACAGGGAGATTTCCCTCTCTCCATCGAGACCTTTGAGAATCTCCATCGAGAGTATGCTTCCAGTTCAGAGGTGGCATGTTACCTTGGCGTTGCTCTCTACCTCTCGGGTGATGATTCGGATCACACCAAGCAACTTCTCGCCAAGGGCATTCTGAACAGACAGCCCTTGATTCAGCGCACTACCACCTGGTACCTCGCCAATGCCAGTCTCCGCACCGGTGACCTCGAGACGGCAATTGAGCTGCTCGAGAGCCTGAACCTTGGTGATCGTAGTGACTTCTACAGCCGCAGTGCCGAAGACCTAATCCTGGGAGTCGAGCGCATTCGAGAGCGCTAGAAGAAGAACTCCGGTGAGATTGCGGCTCCTCCTCAGTAGAAGCTGGCGCTTCCGCTGCCCTATCAGAGGAGCCTGCAATGCAAATGCATCGTTCTCTTCCCCGTGTCCTGCTGGCTGTCTGGGCGACCTTCCTCGCACTCGGCCTTGGAATCGAACTGTCGTGGGCCGGAGCAACCATCCCCGACTGTGCTGGCATATGCGATGCCGAATGTGCGAGCCATGATGGTTGTGAGCACTACAATCAGCCGGACTGCGATTGTCACTACTCCTGCATGGATGGGTACCATGACACGGCGTATTGTGGCGGGTGACATCCTTGAGGCCCATCTCGAACCTCATTGTCATCAGCCTGCTCTCCCTTGGTTCCTTCTGGCTCGGGAGCCTCGTCTACCAGAACCATTGGGTTGAGGCGGAGAAGCCGCCACAGATTAGCTCTGTGGCACCCGAGGTGATCTCTGCCGTTACGCTGGCGGGAGAAACCCGGGAGCTCAGCCCGGAGAACCTAGAACGTCCCACACTGCTGCTCGTGATGTCGGCTGACTGCCGCTACTGCGAGCAGAATGCACCACAGTGGCGACGGCTCGCTGCCTCTCTTGGAGAGCCAGAGTCGTCGCCAGCCGTACTCGCTCTTTCTCTGAGCGATGCTGAGGACACGACGAGGTACCTCGAGACGAACAACCTCGAGGTGCCAGTCATGCTGATCGACCGGGCAGAGCTCGCCGCCCTCGGGCTGCCGGGCGTCCCTGGAACGATCGCTCTCGATCCTGTATCTGACACAATGCATTCTTGGATCGGAGTCCTTAGCGAATCTGAGACAGCAACAATCCTGACCTGGGCGACGGCCAACTAGGGCCATCGCCACCTAACATCTGAGGCGGATGGAAGTGCCGGCATCAGAGGCGGTGGTCGCGAGCATCGGGCCACCGCCTTTCTCATTGTGGCATTGACTGGCTCGCCCGAGGTCAACTGACCAGGCGACGGCGAGGTCCTCGAAAACGGTTCCCGGGGTGAGGAGATACCTGATCTGCTCCCGTCGCCATAGCAGCGCTCGACGGCAGATCGGATCGGAATCTTCAGCCCGACTACGGAACCATCAGAGTGGTCTATTGGGCTGGAAAGAGAGGTGGAGACTGATGGAAACCCGTGGAGAGAGAGCATGGAGCATCAATATTCTGGAAACAGGCCAAATCCAGAACTGGTACGGGTTTCCGGCGATTCTGTGTTCTCTTTCCGCCCTTTCAGGTGGAAGAAATACCCCTGTCCCAGAAAAACAGGGCAGTCGCGTGGAAACTACGCGTGGTCAGTATTCGTCAGCACGCATTATCGTGAGCACGCGTGTCGTCACCGCTGGATCAGCCTCGTCTGGGCTGTGCATACGCAGATCGAGATCGTAGTAGTCAATCTTGAAGAAGTACCTCTGATCCTGAACGGTTACGGCCCCGAAATCGTTTTGGCCGTAAGGATTGTTCTCGTCCACTCCTTGGAATTCGTAACGACGTACGGCATCAACAATCGCGGCTGCGTATCTAGTCTCCGTAACGCCTGGCGTAGCAAGTATGCGTCCTCCACGTCCGTGCTTGCGTAGCTCGTCGTTTAGCCGCGCAATTTTTTCGGTTCGTTCATCAATCTCTTCACTCGTTCAAATCACCTCTTGCGACAAGGTCATCATATATCTCCTTGCCGTTGTCTGTCAGCGCTTCGTAACCGTGCTCTCGAACAGAGGAAGCAGGCCGAAACTTCATGCGGTCAAGTCGTCCGAATATTGCGTACTCCTTCGACCATTGACCGTTGGGGTGATCGACTGCGTAGGCGTACCAGGCTTCGCAGATGTCGAAACGGTTGAAAGTCGGGATCTACATCACCTGTGACAAGCGTGCGAGGTATGTCCTTACGTCCTCTACGCACTCCTCGGGATCGTGTCGGTAGAAGTCCAGCGTGTTCTCCACCGCTAGGTCGTAGAACTTGCTGATGTTGAGCTCCTCACAACCTTCGTGAGTTCGCAGCTCTGACACGACACGTGCTACGCGATCAACCTGATCGACTTTCGGCTTGAAGATGTATCCGATTCTGATCACCCATCCATCAGCCCACGTTCCTTCATGCTGGCGTAATCCTCGTAACCGATAATGATGTGGTCCATGAACTTCAGGCCGAGAAGATTAGCCCCTTCTTTGATCTGGCGGGTTATCTGTATGTCCTCTCGGCTGGGTGTCGG
>CALAKE010000212.1 GCA_937922775.1 uncultured bacterium
GCTGGCCAGCCGCCGGTTGAATCCGCCGCTGCCGGCGGTTGGCCGCTGTCCCAATCTCCGATGTCGTTCCGATGGAAAAACTGCTGCAAGACATCCGCTTCGGAATTCGAATGCTGGCGAAAAGTCCCGCCGCTTCGATGACTGCAGTCGTCGCCCTGGCCCTGGGCATCAGCGTTTGCACGGTGATGTACTCAATCGTCTACGGGTGCCTGTTGCGGGGGCTCCCCGTTATGGGCAGCAATCGGGTCATGTACCTGGTGGAGACGAACGTCTCCCGTGACGTCGAGCGAGTGTCGGTCCCCTTGCATGACTATCTCGACTGGCAGGCACAGCAAACGAGCTTTGAGCAACTGGGAGCCTACTACTTCGGCACTGTGAATATCAGTGGCAATGACCGGCCGGAGCGTTTCAACGGCGCCTTTGTCACTGCCAATACGTTGACCATTCTAGGTATAAGACCGCTGCTGGGGCGGCTCCTTCTCGAGGGAGAGGATCACCCCGCAGCGGAACCGGTGGTTGTTCTCGGGTTCTCGGTGTGGCGTGACCGGTACGACAGCGACCCGGAGATCGTGGGCAAGACCATCCGTGCCAATGGAGAGCAGACAACGGTAGTAGGGGTCATGCCTGAGGGCTTCGAGTTTCCCGGCTTCCAGAAACTCTGGTTGCCGATCCGGCTGGACCCCCTCCAACTCGACCGCCGCGGGGGCACGGGACTGACCGTCTTTGGCCGCTTGCGTTCAGGCGTCTCATTGGATGCGGCACAGGCCGAGCTCACGTCGATCGCCGCCAGGTTGGAATCGGAACATCCCCAGGTCAACGCCGGAATTGGAGCTCGGATTCAGCCCTTCGCGTATCAGTTCCTCGGCACCGGCGAGGGAGTGTTCGGCCTCTGGCTCATGCAGGGAGCTGTTTTTCTGGTGCTGTTGATTGCATGCGCCAACGTCGCCAACCTGCTTCTTTCTCAGGCTTTCGACCGCGGTCGAGAGGTGGCAATCCGCACGGCGCTCGGCGCCAGCCGATGGCGCATCATCTCTCAGGTCCTCACCGAGGTGGGCATCCTGGCAACGTGTGGGGGAATCCTCGGCCTCGCTCTCGCCTACATTGGGGTCGATCTCTTTCACGCTTCAGTGGTCGACAACCCCCCTCCCTTCTTCATGGTCATTGCCATCGATCGGCCGATCCTGCAATTCGTGCTCGGCGTAGTTCTGACAAGCACGCTTCTGGCCGGGATCTTCCCCGCCTTGCAGGCCTCGGGAGGCAACTTGCATCAGATTCTCGCCGACGAATCGCGTGGCTCGTCGAGCTTCCGCTTGGGCAAGGTCAGCAAGGGACTCGTGGTGGTTCAGATCGCATTCTCGTGCGCGCTGCTCATGGGAACCGGGCTGATGATCAAGAGCATCATGAACCTCGACCAGGCTGACTACGGCTTCGATCCTGACGCCGTTTTCACAGCCGGGGTCAGTCTTTTCGAAGCCGACTACCCGAGCGTTGAGAGCCGTCGCCAGTTCTTCTCAGAGCTGCATCGCGAGCTCTCCTCCATACCGGGTGTCACCGACGCGACTCTCGCGCAGGCGCTGCCCGTCCAAAGAGTAGGGCTGAGCAGAATCGCGATTCAGGGCGACAGCTATCCCACCGAAGCCGACTATCCCAGGGCGCGGGTGACCGCAATCACTCCTGGCTACTTTCGCACCTTCGACGCTGAGGTCTTGGAGGGCCGCGATTTCGTGGATGCGGATGACTTCGCGAGCCTACCCGTGGTCATCGTCAATCTCAGCTTCGTCGATCAGTTCTTTCCGGGCCAAGACCCTCTGGGGCGCCGCCTTCGCGTGGATCGTCAGGGCAGCGAGCTTGTTTGGATGACAGTCATTGGCGTCGTGCCGGACCTCTACATGGGCGGATACCTGAACGAAGAGCCTGCCGGAATGTACACACCTCTGTCACAGGGAGACACCAGAACTGTGAACATCGCCCTGCGCTCCGAGGAACCTCCACTCAGCCTCGCGCCGATGGTCCGGGATGAGGTGATGGCTCTCGATCCCGACCTGCCCGTCTACGCGGTCGGAACCGCCCGGACGGGCATCAAGGATCAGACTTGGGTGTACTGGGTCTTCGGGGGGCTATACGCGATCCTCGGCTTCGTGGCCTTGTTTCTTGCTGCGGTCGGCCTATACGGAGTCATGTCCTTCGCGACGCGGCGCCGCACGCCGGAGGTCGGCATTCGGATGGCACTCGGGGCGCGCGGGAGCGATGTCGTGCGGCTCATCGTCCGGCAGGGTTTGACTCAGGTCGTCCTTGGGCTCGGACTGGGCATTGGATTGGCGATGTGGCTCTCTTTCATGATGGCCGGGATGCTCTTTGAGACCGAGCCATTCGATCCGGCTATCTTTCTGGTGATCATCGCCACCCTGGCGGGTACCGCCATGTTTGCTTGTTGGCTGCCGGCACGACGCGCCTCACGCGTCGACCCGCTCGAGGCGCTGCGATCCCGCTAGTCGGGGCGCACGACGACTCAGATTCCAAATTATTGGATTTTGGGCTCCCAAACTGCTCTCCTCTGCCTTCCCCTCTCCTTTTTTGTCGGAAAAAGCACCCCAAAGGGGTTTTTCTTCTAGATAGAGAGCGATGCGTAAGAGAGAGCACTGTGATGATGGGGGTAGCGAGAATCCAATTCCATGAATGTTCGACCAAGGTGAGGGTCGGACAGACGGCGCGCGGGCGGCGTCACCCCCTCGTCATCGCTGCATTTCTGCTGGTTCTCGTCGGAGCTGCGGTGCCGGCTCACAGCGAGGCCGTGGCGAGCGTTCATGAAGGCCCCCCGACCCTAGACAATGGCGCGCCTGGGACGAGCTCCGAGGCTGCCGCCTCCTGGGCAGGCTTCGGCGGTGTCGCCATCACCGAGATGCTGTCTCAGAGGCTCGGGCTTTCATCAGCGACCGGCGTCATCGTGACCTTCGTACACCCGGAAGGACCTGCCGCCAAGGCGGGACTTCAGACCAGGGACATGGTCCTGCAGGCGGATGGCGAGCCCATCGCAGACGGGTCCGCCTGGTCGGAATGGGTTTCGGCGCAGACGCCGGGCACGAAAATCGAGCTCGTCGTGCGGAGGATGGGCGAGGAGATCAGCCTGCAGCTGAAGATCGAAGAACTGCCCGCCGGCGTGGAGCCTGACGGGAGCTGATCGCACTGATCAGCCGGCACACCGGGGTCGATCCAATCGTACCTAGTCGAGGTTCTCGACCTCGTGGATTTCCTCGAGGGCGATGAGGCGACGGTGCTTGCGCACTGCCACCACGGCAACCGTGCCGAAGGTCATGAAGGGTACCGCGAGCAGGAACAGGACGCCCTTCTTGTAGGCGCTCAGCATTCGCTGGCCCTCGACCGAGTTGAAGGCCGTGCCACACATGGCGCATTGTGCCGAGGCTGCACCGGGCGTGATCAGCAACACCGCCAAGGCGGCGACGGTCATCAGGATCTTGGCAGAGCGCTTCTTTACGTTCATCGTTCGACGATTCCAGATCAGCTCATGCCCAGAATGCGGTAGGCATCCGGGATGATGAGAAAGTAGAGAACCGCCCCGTTCACCAGCAGCCCGATGAACACGGACAAGCGAATAAAGAGTGCCTCGTAGCGCAGGTGCATGAAGTACCCGGCGATCAAGAATGCCTTGGTGAGCATGGCTCCGACCATGATGAGGACGAAAGCGACACGCGGCATCGGCGCATTGTCGAGGAACAACATGACGACGGTCAGGGCGAGCAGTACGCCCCAGATCATCCAGTAGAGCTTGTAGCCACCAGCTTCGTTGGTTGCGGTCATGTCAGCAGCTCCTCGATTAGAGCAGGTAGAAACAGGTGAAGACGAAGACCCAGACGAGATCGACGAAGTGCCAATACAGGCCCGTCATCTCGATGCCCTCGGCCGTCGCGGACCCCTTGGCCCAGCGCAGCGCCATGATCGCGATGACCAGCACACCGGACAGCACGTGGGTACCATGGAAGCCGGTGATGAGGAAGAAGTAGGCACCGAAGGCCGCGTCACCCCAGGGGTTGGCGTGCAAACGCGCGCCCTCGTGAATCAGGTGTGACCACTCCCAGACCTGCATCCCGAGAAAGATCGCGCCGCCAACAATGGTGAGCAGCATGAAACGACTGACACCCTTGCGATCGCCGCTCTGTGCCGCGGCGACAGCGCTAGCCATCGTGGCGCTGCTGGAGATCAAGATGAAGGTCATCAGTGCGATCATCGGGATGGAGAAGACCTCCGACTGATTCGGCCAGCTGCCCGACATGATGCGCGCGTAACCATAGCTGGCCAAAAAGCCGGCGAAGAGCAAACCGTCGGTAATGATGAAGGTCCACATCATCACCTTGCGCCAGCCGGCATCGAAGGGGCATGTCCCTCCAGCCCAGCGATCTTCCATCACTTGCTGTGCTGCCTCAGCCATTCTCTGCGACTCCTATGAGGTACTTCGTTTCAAAAAAGAGTGAGTAGAACAAACAGATAGATCCAAAGCGCTCCGAAGAAGTGCCAGAACGTTGCCGACAGGTTCAGCAACGAGCTCAGTGACGCGCTCTCCGCGACCCCCGCGCGCCTGAAGATGCGCCAGGCGACGTACAAGAGGAACATCAGGCCCGCGGTCAGGTGCAAAACATGCAGCCCTGTAAGAATGTAGAAGAACGAGCTGTACGGATTCGTCGGTATGTAGACGCCCTGAGCTACCAGGTCGCGCCACGCGGCAAATTGCCCGACGACGAACGCGATGCCGAGCAATGCCGTGGCGACGACACTCGCACTCGCCCCCCGCCACTTTCCGTGGCGAGCGTCGACGCGGGCAATTTCGATCGCGACACTGCTGACAACCAACAAAAGGGTGTTCAGCCACAACACCGACGGCAGGGTCAGGTACCGCCAGTCCGTCCCCGATTGCCGCACGATATATGCGCTGCTGAAAGCGGCGAACAGCATGGTCGCCGTGGCCAGGAAGACCCAGATCCCGAACTGCAGGGCGAAATCACGCCGCCTCTGCTCGCCGGCCGCGAGCCTGTACTGGTTTCCCGTTTCTGCTGACATCGCTGCTGTGCTCATATTGGCCACCTCATGGTTCCTCCTGTGCCCGGCTCTTAGCCGGATACAGCCCTCCCTCGGTGGTTAAGCCGTAACTGGAACTTCATCGCCGGGTACGGACTGCGGCGTAAAGTCCTCATCAGCGCCATCGGCGCTGTACTCGTAGGGCCAGCGGTAGACGACAGGCGCCACATCCCAGTTGCCGTGCGGCGGCGGCGACGGAGCCGTCCATTCCAAAGTCGTTGCGCGCCAGGGGTTGGCGCTCGCGGGGCGTCCCTTCACCAGGCTCCACAGGAAGTTGAACAGGAAGATGAACTGCCCGCTGATCAGCGTGAACGCGACCATCGTGACCATCATGTTCGAGTTCGCCGCCTGCTCGAGATACGAGTAGCTCGTGAAAGCGTAGTAGCGGCGAGGCATGCCCTGCAGGCCCTGGAAATGCTGCATGAAGAAGACCGTGAAAAACGGGATGAACGTAAACCAGAAGTGCAGCTTGCCCAGCGTCTCGTTCATCGATCTCCCAAACATCTTCGGGAACCAGAAGTAGAGCGCGGCAAAGGTGCCCATCAAGGTGACGCCGCCGATCATCAGGTGGAAGTGCCCCACGACGAAGTAGGTGTCGTGAAGCT
>CALAKE010000213.1 GCA_937922775.1 uncultured bacterium
TCCTCGCCCTCAGCCACGCTGACCCGATTGACGCGCGCCGGCTTGAGAGCGTTGATGGCGTATTGATCTATTTCCGAAGACCACTGCACGATGTCGATCTTCTCGCCCCTGAGCTCACGGATGATCGACTGGACGCGGGCTCCACGCATACCGACGCAAGCGCCGACGGGGTCGACGTCCAGCTCGATCGAGTGAACAGCTACCTTGGCGCGGTCGCCCCCTTCACGCACGGCCCCCTTGATCAGCACGGTGCCGTCGTAAATCTCGGGGACCTCCATCTCGAATAGACGAATGATGAGCTCTGGATTGACGCGAGAAACGACGATCTGGGGACCGCGGGAAACCTTGAGGACATCGATGATCACCACTCGAATCCGATCACCGATGTTGTAGTGCTCGGCGCGCGACTGCTCGCGTCGCGGCAGCAAACCCTCGGTGCGGCCGAGATCGATCACCATATCGCCGCGCTCGAAGCGCTTGACGATACCGGTTACGAGCTCGCCTACCCGCTCGATGAACTCGTTGAAGATGTTCTCACGCTCGGCATCGCGGACCTTCTGGAAGATCACCTGCTTGGCGGCCTGCGCGGCAATGCGGCCCAGCTCTTCGGTCGACCGATGGATGCGCAAAAAGTCACCGACCGAGACATTGGGGTCGTGCTTGTGAGCCTCGGAAACCGACATCTCCAGAACATCGTCAGAGACGGTCTCGACCACCTGCTTCACCACATAGACGTCGACCTCGCCGGTCTCCCGGTTCAGCTTCGCTTCGAGCTCCTCCTCGGTGCGGTAGTACTTCTTGGCAGCTACCGCCATCGCTTCCTCGATGGCATCAACGATGACATCAGGGGCGATGTTCTTCTCCCTGCCGATTTGCTCGATTGTTTGGAGCAACAATCGCGTCATACCAGTCGCTCTCTATGTCTCTTTCAATTCGTTCAAGAAACTAGACTTCCGGATCGAGGCGTATGCTGGCGATCCGCTCCATGGGGATCTCGAAGATCTCCCCGTCGGGTTCGCGAACCGTCAGTGATTCGTCGTCAAAACCGTCCAAAATGCCGCTGAAGCGGCGTCTACCCCTTTGTGGCGCGAAGGTCTTGACCTTCACCCGCTCACCTATGCCGCGCTCCAGTTCACGCTCGCCTTCCAGGGTCCGAAAGATACCCGGGGAGGACACCTCCAGGTGATACGAGTGGGGGATAAAATCCTCCACGTCCAACAAAACCGAGAGCTGCTGGCTCACGGCACTACAGTCTTCCAGGGTGACGCCACCCTCTTTGTCAATGAACACACGAAGGCGCCAGGAGCCGGAGTGGTTGCCGTACTCACACTGCACCACTTCGCAGCCTTCCCTATGCGCCACTCGCTCGGCCAAGTCGGTAGCCTGTTCCTGGATCGAAGCCTTTCCCATCGCGGTCTTCTCCCCGGCACGTGCGCCGCTCAAACCGATTGTCAATTGGCATGCAAAGAAAAAAGCGGGCGCGGGGCCCACTTTCTCGCGAAGCACCCAGTAATTGCACGTTCAAAGTAGCACCTGACCTTGGGTTGAGCAACGCCGAGGCCCTCTCAACGGGCGGTTCACGGGAGTTTGAACGCGAGCAGGGCAATGAAGACTGATTGATCTTCATCATCGACCCTGATTTGGAAAGCGCCGTGTTCGTGCAAAGGCTGCAATTGTGAGAACATCGGTCCCTGAAGGTGGCGCATCGCCTCTCTTTTGGATGTATCTCACCAGGAAGCACCCCTACCAACCACTACCAAAGCGACCTCGCAATGCTCGAATCCACTCTGACCGACCTCGAATGCACCCGTTGCGGCAAGCTCTATGACACGGAACAGATTCAAACCCACTGCCCCTGCGGTGGCCCTCTGTATCCACGCTACGACTTGGAAACGACAGGCGCGGCTTGGGACCGCGGCAAAGGGCTCGCTGGCCGCCCGCAAGGATTTTGGCGCTACGCCGATTTGCTGCCTATCCGCAAGCCGGAGAATCGATTGAATCTGGGTGAGGGCGGCACACCATTGCTGGAGGCGCCGCGCACCGCCGAGCGCGTCGGGGTAAGCCGATTACTGGTCAAGGATGAGGGCCTGAATCCTACGGGATCCTTCAAGGCACGCGGCTTATGTGCGGCGGTGAGCAAGGCTAAGGAACTCGGTGTGACCGAGCTCGCAATACCCACGGCGGGGAATGCCGGTGGAGCCATGGCGGCGTACGCTGCCCGCGGCGGGATGAATGCCACCGTCTACATGCCATCGGACACCTGCGTGGAGTTCATCGACGAATGTCGCGGGCTTGGCGCAGAAGTGATTCTGGTGGAGGGACTCATCACCGACGCCGGAGCGGCGATGGCCAAGGACGGTGAAGAACGCGACTTCTTCACCATCGCAACCCTGAAGGAGCCATATCGCGTCGAGGGAAAGAAGACGATGGGCCTCGAGCTCGCCGAACAGCTCGACTGGCAACTTCCCGACGCGATCATCTACCCAACCGGAGGAGGTACGGGCCTCCTCGGGATGTGGAAGGCGTTCGCCGAGCTCGAGACGATGGGCTGCATCGGCTCCCACCGGCCGAGAATGATCTCGGTGCAAACCGAAGGCTGCGCACCCATCGTGCGCGCGTTCCATGCCGGCGAGGAGTATGCCGGAATGTGGGAGAACGCTGAGACGCTGGCCAGTGGATTGCGCGTGCCCGCTGCCTTCGCCGATCGCGAGATCCTTATGGTCCTGCGTGAGTCCGACGGCGACGCGATCAGCGTTAGCGACGCTGAGCTGTTGGAAGCCACCTACCACATCGGGGCGGATGAGGGCATCTACACGGCCCCTGAGTCAGGAGCAACCATCGCCGCCGTGCGCAAGCTTGTCGAGGAAGGCCGCCTCGATCCGTCTGGCACCATCGTTTCCTTCTTCACGGGCAGCGCCTACAAGTATGTCAGCGGGATGAGACAGGGGGTTGCATGAAGGATCGTCCCACGGTCCTCGCCGTGTTCACCGGCGGTACCATCTCCTGCACTCTCGATCCCGAAACGAACCTGCCTTCGCCGACGCTGAGCGGTCAAGAGATTCTGGCGATGGCGCCACAAATCGCTAGTTTCGCCGAAGTTATTGTCGATGATTTCGGCAAATACCCCGGGCCTCAGATGTCGCCCGCCCGGGTCGTCACCCTGGCGCGCCGCATAGCGGCCGCCGCTGAGGGTGGCGCCGTGGATGGCGTGGTGGTGACCCACGGTACCGACACGATGGAAGAGACAGCTTTTTTGCTCGACCGCCTCCTGCGTCTTGACGTTCCGGTCGTCATGCTCGGCTCGATGAAATTGGCTTCGGATCCCTGCTGTGACGGCCCGGCCAACATCCAGTCGGCCTGCCAGGTAGCCATCCACCCTGAGGCCCGCGGGCGGGGAGTCCTCCTCGTCATGTCCGATTCGATCCACGCCGCCGAGCGTGTCGTCAAGATCCACGCCGAATCTCTGGACTCCTTCGCAAGCCCCGAGACCGGTCCATTGGGCGTCGTTGACCGCGGGCAGGTGATCTTCTTCTCCCCGCCGTATGAGCCGAGATTGCCGAGAATGGCCGTTGAGGAGCTCGGGGCCCGCGTCGACCTCATCAAGGCTTACCCTGGTGGGGACGGCCGGCTCGTAGACGCAAGCCTGGATGCCGGCGCAAGAGGCCTGGTGATCGAGGGGATGGGGAGGGGAAATCTCACCCCGGAGCTCGCTGCGGCGGTCGTCGCCGCCATCGACAGAGTTCCCGTGGTGTTGACGACCCGCTGCCTGAAAGGACGTGCGGCACCGATGTACGGCTACGATGGAGGAGCGGCCCATCTTCGAACTGCCGGCGTGGTCTTCTCAGACTTTCTGGCAGGCAACAAGGCGCGGCTCATGTTGATGATGATGATCGAGCAAGAGGCCACCCGCGACGCCATTCAGCGGGTTTTCGAGGCAGGTCACTACGAATAGGGCGTTGCCGTGCGTTGCCCCGCGCACGTATCATGCTTCTGAGGGGCAACAAGCAGCATTTGGATAGTCGAAGCTCGGAGGTAGCGACAATAATGTTTGGCTCGATCGGTGGTACCGAGCTACTAGTGATTCTCGTCATCGCCCTGCTCATCTTCGGTCCGCGAAAGCTACCGGAGCTGGGACGGACGATTGGCGGGGCTCTCTCGGAGTTCAGGCGTGCTTCCAGCGACATCAAGCGCTCTCTCGAGGAAGAGCTGACCTTGGAGGAGCGAGAGAGCGATTACTCGAAGGGCCCCGACAAAACCAGCTGACCCTTCCCCTGGGCCCCTGGCCCGGCCACACCTCGCCCGAACCCGATGCCTCCTCCGGAAACACCGACAGGAATGGGACGAGAGAATCTCCCCGAGATGTCTCTCGTAGCCCACCTGCAAGAACTCAGGCGTCGGCTGTTCATCTCAGTGATAGCTGTCGTGGTAGGCGCCTTGCTCTGCTGGTTCGTCCACAGACAGCTATTCGATATCCTGACCCTTCCTGTGACGCGGCTCCTGCCCGAGGATGCAAACGAACTCGCGTTTCTCTCTCTCACTGAGCCCTTCATCCTCTACCTGAAGGTGTCACTGGTAGCCGGGCTCTTCCTCGCCTCACCAGTGGTCATTGCGCAAGCTTGGTTGTTCATCGCCCCCGGGCTCTACAAGCACGAGAAACGCTCGGCACTGCCGGTCATTCTCTTTTCGGTGATCTTCTTTCTGACCGGCGCAGCCTTCGGTTACTTCATCCTGTTTCCGATCATGGCGAACTTCTTTCTCACGCTTGGCGAGGAGTTTCGCCAGGTGCTGACCGTCAACAACATGTTCAGCTTCTTGTTGCGCACACTGCTCGGCTGCGCTCTGGTCTTCGAATGGCCAATCGTCGTCTTCTTCCTCGCCCGTCTCGGGATTCTGACAGCCGGAGCCATGTGGCATGGATTCCGCTACGCC
>CALAKE010000214.1 GCA_937922775.1 uncultured bacterium
CTCGCAGAGGTTGCCCCCGAGATCAAGGTCGCCAGAATACGGTCGCAGCGGATCGACTCGGGCGCCGAAGCCATGCCCCCCGTCGGAACGGAGTACGAGGTCACGGTCGAAGTGCGCAATATGGGCCACTTGCCTACCAACATCACGCAACGCGCCATTGACGCCGAGTTTGCCGTACCGGTGCGCTTGCTCCTCGAGCTACAGGATGCCGAGTTGATCGAAGGCCAGCTTCGCACCGCTCTGGGCAACCTGGCCGGTTCACGTGACACATCCGCTACCGGCCGCCACAGCGCGCACGTGGAATACAAGGTTCGCGTAACCGGTCCAAATCCAGTTCTTGATTTCACCGCCACATCGGAAAGGGCAGGGACAGACCGCGCCCAGATCAGATGGCACGACTGAAGTAGATCAGAAGGGACCACGATCATCGGGCGCTAGCAGCAGCTATGCGGGGGTGGCAGACCGATCGCCGGGGAGTGACAGGCGCGGGGTGACGGGCGCAGAGATCGCGCGAACTGGGGAGCCGGGAAGCGAAACGTCAGCAGGCCTGGAGGCCCGCCTCTGGACAAGTGTTGTCAGCCAATCAAGCTCAGGCGGCGGCCTGAGGCCACTCGCGCTGCTCTCGCATCGACTCGAGCGACTGCCGCAGGAGGACAACGGCCCATTTGAGGTCGTCCTCGCGGATGATCGGCAGGCTCAGCCAGCCGGTGCTCATCGACCAGTGGTGCGGCCGGGCCTGCTGCGCAGCCAGAAGCTCGTCGCGCAACCCACTTGGCAGTCGGATGTCGACCAAGGTATCGCCATGGATGTGGCCAATCTCGCGATTGCCGTAGCGAAACTCCACACCCCCGAACCGGTGTTCCCTAGCCGTGACGCCCGGCCACCGGGTTACCGCGACCTTGATCTTCTCTCCTGCGTTCTGGACGTTCATGACATCCCCCTCTCTTGCTTAGTAAGACGCACGGAAGGGGCACATGGTTCACGGGTAGACGTAAAGAGTTTGTTAAATAGGCCACGCTCCGGGCGGCTTCGGGGCGGCGCGGAATCCGTCAGAAGGGGAAAAAGACGGGGATCAGCAGAGCCAGTATGGCCAGAACGATGACGGTCAAGAGGCTGCCGACCTTGACGAAGTCCCCGACACGGTATCCCCCGGCACCCATTACCAGGAGATTGGCTTTGTGGCTGAACGGCGTCATGAAGGCGGCCGAGGCGGCGAGGCCGACACCCATCATCAGAGGGTAGGGACTGATATCGAGCTGCTCGGCGACCCGGAAGACCACGGGGGCCAGCAGCACCACAGTGGGGGCGCCGTCGAGGCCCTGGCTGAGCAAGCTCGACATCACCAGGAGTAGTACGAGGACGATCTGGGGCCCCAGGGCCCCGGCCACATCCGCGACACTGTTGGCGATGAGGAGGGCCGCACCTGACCGTTCCATGGCGATGCCAACGGGGAGAACGGCCGCGACCAGGAAGATGGCCCTCCACTCGATGGCCCGATAGGCCTCCTCCATGGTCAAGGCACCAGTGATGACCACGAAAACGGCCGCCGTGAAGGCGGCAACCTGGATGGGGAAGGCGCCGCTGACAACGAGCGCCACCATGAGACCGAGGCCGAGGAGCGCAAAGGGGGCACGCGAGGTACGGCGCTCCTCCTGCACGGCAGGCTCGAGCACGAGGAAGTCCGGGTCCGGTCCCAAGAGCCGGATCTTCGCGGTTGGCCCCTGCAACAGCAGAGCATCGCCGATCCCCAGGCTGATATCCGCCAAACCTTCATGAATCGGCCTGCCATCACGCCAAATCGCGAGCACTTGGAGGCCATAGCGTTCACGGAAATCGAGATCCATCAGTGTCTGCCCTGCGATCCGGGAGCGAGGCGCCACAACTGCCTCGATAACACCGAATTCATCCGACTCCAGGTCGATCTCGGGAGCCTCCTCGAATGCCTCCATATCCCCCATTTGCATCAGGCTGAGCACGCGGTCCGGCTCGCCCGTGACCAGAAGCTCATCGCCCTCCTCGAGGATCTCATCGGGGCCCAGCGCCCGTAGCTGGCCGCCACTACGCGCCACGCCCACGACGGTGAGTCCGACGAGCTCGCCGAGCCTGCTTTCTCTCAGAGACACACCCGCCAGGGCGGACCCTTTGCCGACGGTCACCTCCATGAGGCCATTTTCCATGCTCTTCACCGCCGGAGGACCTACCTCCAGGACTTCCAGGTCAGGCTGAGCGGCAAGATCTTCAATACCGGCCCTCTCGCCGAGAATGAGAACCTCGTCGTCGACGTGCAGGGGCTCCCCCCCGGGCCGATCGTGCAAGACCTTGCCCTCGCGCCACACGGCAGCCACCACGACTCCGAATCGCTCGCGAAAGTGCAACTCCCTGAGCGATTTTCCCGCCATCGGCGAGCCGTCACCTACCTTCACCCGCATGCCGCTGAACCTGCCGGCCGCCTCGCGCAGCCGCACCTCGTCGGAGGCGGTGACCTCAATGCCTTGGACCCGCAGCAGGTGCTCCAGGTCGGAGAACTTGCCCTCGACCAACAGCAAATCGCCTCCCTGGATCGTAGCCTCGGGACGTGGTGCGAGATGTCTCGTTCCTCCGCGCTCGATGGCCAGTACGTTCACTCCGAGTGCCGAGCCAATCTGCGCGCTACGAAGCGTCGTGCCGTCGAGAGGCGAGCCGGCGGGCACACGCAGCGAGAAGAGCCGCTCGCGGAGGCGATAGACCTGCGTCAGGTCAGAAGTCGAACTGAGCGCGGATCCTGGATCGCGATCAGGCAACATCCAGCGTCCGATCGTGATCATGTAGAGCATGCCGGCACCGAGCAGAGCCAGGCCGAGCGGCGCAAAATCAAAGAACTGGAACGGCTCCAGCCCCTGAGTGTCGAGAACCTCGGCGGTGAGAATGTTGGGGGGAGTCCCGACCAGGGTCGACGTACCCCCGAGAATGGCACCGAAAGCCAGCGGCATGAACAGGCGCGAGGGCGCGATCTTGGCCTGCCGGGCGAGTGCGGCGACAGCGGGCATCATCACGGCCACCGCGGCAATGTTGTTCATGAAGGCCGACAGCACACCAACCACCAGCATAATGAAGATAATGAGGGGGATCTCGCGGCTGCCCACCCAGGCGTGAATCCGACTGGCGACACTGTCGGCAACGCCCGTGTGCAAAAGGGCACCGCTGATGAAGAAGATCGACAGCATGGTGATAACGGCGGGCGAGGCGAAACCCTCGAACGCCTCATCCGCAGCCAGGTACCCGGTGAGCGTGAGGGTGGCGAGGCCCAGAAAGGCCGTCAGTTCCACCGGCAGCTTCTCGGTCAGAAATAGAACGACCATCACTGCCAGGACGGTGAACAGAAAGAGGATTTCCAGTGTCATGGCAAGGGCCGCCCGAGAGGAGCGATTACGGTGGATTCAGGCTCACGAACGTGTCCATACTACCCGCGTAGCAACGGGGGCTGTAGTGTCGGGCCACACTCTCGTCAGTGCAGGCTCGGGAAGAAAACGGATCGAGCATGATTGCGAGCCTCCTGCATCGAAACCCCTATGCGATAATCTGCCCTCAGCTGGTCGGACAACCGGAGGGAAGCCGTGCGAAGAATGAGGATTGTTCCCATCGTGGTGCCGCTCGCCCTGGGGTTCCTACTCGCGCTTCCGGCCAACGCACATCCCTCTGCGGATGAGCCTTTCAGAGCCGCAGACGAACCGTCCAATGCCCGGGCTATTCAGTGGTCGCCGCCGTCGCCGAAGAACACGGGGCTATATCTCGAGCGCGGTAATGTTGGGGGTTTTGTCGGCTACCCCTTCACCGTAACGGACGATCTCCGGGCTGACGGCATCGTCTTCGGAGCTTCGGCTTCCTTCCTCTTCTTCCCGTTCTTTGGTGTCGAGGTCGCGGGTACGCGGCAGAATCTGGAGCTCTTGCCCCAAGAGATGGAGGACTGCTTGCCGCCGCTGTCGGGCGGTACCATCGAGTCGGTCGTGATCTCCACGAGCGCTTTGTTCCGAGCCCTGGCCAGCTCCAAGGTCACTATCTATGGCACAGCTGGAATCGCCTATTTCATCAACGACCTCAAACCAGGCTCAGCGCCTGCCGATGATCTGGCCGAATTCGGTTTCCAGGTGGGGGACGACATCGAGGATGCGCTGGGAGTAAATCTCTCGGGCGGAGTGAACGTTCTTATCTATCGCAGCTTCGGTGTCTTCAGCGAGGTGCGCTATATGAGGGCCACAGCCGACACGCTAGTGACCATCACCGACGAGGCGACGCAGATCTCTGCGCAGCATCCTTCCACGCAGAAGCTCGAGTCGATCATCTGGAGCGCCGGCTTTCGACTCTACTTCTAGGCACTGAGCGCGAACCGAGCTCTGAACGTACGAAGAGATCATCGGAACTCTCTATGGCCGCGCCCTAGACCTGGGCTCTCAGGGAAGCGACAATCGACATGGGGCTGGGCGGGTGAGCATCGATCCCTGATCGGTGCGTCCGATTCCGGCTCTTCTGTTCGGAGATTTCTTCAAGCTTGACGGGGGTAAGCTAGGCTAGGTCTATGCGTAGAGCACTGATTATCTGTTTCGTACTGCTGCTGGTCGCTCCACTGACCGCTTGCGATCTCTTCAACGACGACGAGGGTCCGGTCGACCCCGTCCTCGTTGCCCGGGTTATCGTCTTGGATGGAACGACCCGGATCACCAACAGCGACGGCCACGTCGAGTTTCTCGGTCGCGTCCTCAGCAATGGCACGGCTACGGCCCGCAACGTCAGGGTGTCGGTGAGCCTCTTTGATGCGTCGGGAGGCCTCGTGGACGTCGCCAGCACGACCAGCGTGCCTGAGGACCTCGCGCCAGACGAGACGGGCGACTTCAAGATCGTGACCACGACTGCACCTGCTGCGTACACGACCCGTACTTTCACGGTCGAGTGGGACGGGTAGCAGCGAGTCGCCTCCCATCGGCAGCGTCATCGCGCGGACACCGAAGGTTGATTGACCGCCCTGCTAGCACAGACCTACAATTGGCAGACCTCGTGGTGAGCGTAGCTCAACTGGCAGAGCACTGGGTTGTGGTCCCAGCGGTTGGGGGTTCAAGTCCCCTCGCTCACCCCTCTTGTCTTTTATTGTTTTTGGTCCGATGAGATATTCGGACTCGTGTGCGCCTGTAGCTCAGCCAGGATAGAGCGTCGCACTCCGGATGCGAAGGCCGCAGGTTCGACTCCTGCCAGGCGCACTTGCTGACCCGAGGACCCGGCGTTGCCGGGTGAGTTGGCTTTCAGGGTATGCGTACATCAGGTACCATTCGCTTACCCGAACTCTCGGGAATCTGTGGGCCGCTAGCTCAATTGGCAGAGCAACAGACTCTTAATCTGTAGGTTCAAGGTTCGATTCCTTGGCGGCTCACTTTGCAGATGACAAGAACGATGTGATGGCCTAGTTGCCACATCGTGATTCCGCGTATGCGAAAGTGGCGGAATTGGCAGACGCGCTGGCCTTAGGAGCCAGTGGGCTTGCGCCCGTGGGGGTTCGAGTCCCCCCTTTCGCACCTTCTCAGCACCAGCACCGAGAGCGGCTGCCGCAGGCACCGCCTCGACCCTCATAGCCTCCCGAGAAAGACTTTCATGAGCACCAAACCGCAGGACGACCAGGCCCCCGAATCCACCGACCCCGCTCCAGAGGCCGCTGGTCCAGGCACTGAAGAAACGGTACCCGATGACGCAGCCGAGTTGACCACCGCCGAAACGCCGGTCATCGAGGAAGCGCAATCAGGAGATACCGCCGAGGCCCCCCGACCCGCAGCTGAGGCGACAGTCGATCAGCAGGGCGTGCGCGTCACCATGAAGATCGAGGTGCCGTCAGAGGCGGTGGCGGCTGAGGTGCTGAAGGTGGCACAGGTGTACCGGGAGCGCGCCCGTATCCCTGGCTTCCGGCGCGGCAAGGCGCCGATGGGCATGGTCCGACAACGATACAAGGAAGAAATCAGAGAGCACGTTCTCGATCATATGATCCCGGAGTACGTTTCGTCCGAGTTGCGCTCGCGGAGTCTGGAGCCGATCCATACTCCTGTGCTCGATAACGTCGATTTCGACGTCGACAGGCAGCTCGTTTTCACGGTGCACTTCGATATCACGCCCGACATCGAGGTGACCGGCTACAAGGAACTGAAAGCCTCTCGGACCGAACCCGATGTCAGTGATGAAGCGCTCGAAAACGCTCTGGCCGACCTACGAGAGAGAGCCGCCAAGGTGGAGCCGGTCAGCGAGGATGAAGGGGCCGCGTTGAACGACTTCGTTGCCGTCTCGATCGCGCTCTATCCGCGAGAGGGCAAAGGTAAGAGGCTTGCGGAGGAAGAGCGCTACGTCCACCTAGGCAATGAGCAGGCAATCCCGGGCCTGAATTCCCAACTCGAGGGGCTCAATCCCGGTGATGCGCGAGAGTTTGTCACTCAACTCGGGGACAACTACCCGAACGATCTTCTCGCGGGCAAGGAGGTCACCTGCAAAGTCGAGGTGAAGGACGTCAAGCGTCGCCATCTCCCGTCCGTGGACGATGAGCTAGCCAAGGACCTCGGCATGGAGACCCTGGAGGAGCTCAGAGACAAGGTGCGCGAGGACATCGCCGAGCATTTGGAGCAGGAGGCCGAGCAGGATGTTCTGCGCCAGCTTCTCGATCAGGTTCTCGAGGCGAACCCCATCGAGGCGCCTGAGTCGATGGTGGAGGCACGCCTCGACCGCGTCGTGCAGCGAGCGGCGGAGGACCTCACCCGTCAGGGCATGGACCCACGAGAGGGCGTCGACTGGGCCAGCTTTCGGGCGGACAACAGGGTCCCCGCGGAGAGATCCGTCAAGGAAGAGCTTCTCCTCGACCAGATCATCAAGGCGGAGAGCATTGCTATCGAGGATGCTGACGTGCTGGCGGAGATTCAGCGACTGCAGGGTGGAGAGGAAGCCTCCACAGCCGCCATCGCCGCCAAGATGCGGGAGGAAGGCAGCTTCGACGCAATGCGCCAGATGATGGCAAGACAGAGTGCTTTGGACTACCTGAAGCGTCATGCTACGATCGAGTCCGTGGCCGGAAGCCCAGCGATAATCACTGAGGATTCGCCCGCTTGACGCCCGCACAAATAGGCACGGGATCCTGCTGCGGTTCTCTCCGGATCGTAGATCGCGCATCACGAATGGAGCTTGACCCATGCCCCTGATACCGATGGTCGTCGAACAGACGGGCAGGGGTGAGCGCGCCTACGACATCTATTCCCGCCTGCTCAAGGACAACATCATCTTCCTGGGCAGTGCCATCGATGACGACATTGCCAATCTCGTCATTGCGCAGTTGCTTTTCTTGGCGGCCGAGGATCCAGAAAAAGACATCCAGCTCTACATCAACAGCCCCGGCGGGTCAGTGACAGCGGGGCTGGCGATCCTCGACACCATGGCCTACATCAAGCCCGATGTATCGACCTTGTGCATCGGCCAAGCCATGAGCATGGGCGCCGTTCTTCTCGCGGCCGGCGCCGCCGAGAAGCGCTTTGCGCTCCCGAACTCCAGAATCATGCTGCACCAGCCGCATGGTGCGCTGCAGGGCACCGCCTCGGACATAGAAATTCATGCCAAGGAGATTATTCGGTTACGTGAGCGCATCATCAATCTGCTAGCCTCTTATACGGCGCAGCCAATTGAGAAGCTCAATGCAGACGCGGATCGAGACTTCGTCTTGACCGCGGAGGAAGCGGTCGAGTACGGGCTCGTCGATCAGGTGATCGACTCAAAGAAGAGCACCGGGTCGTGATGCTCCCCGGCCAGATCGGCGGGAAGCGGGAGGTCGACCCCGAAACCGGCACCGCACAGCGGAGCTAGCGACGGGGGGAGAGATGACCAGGACCAACACAGGCGGCACGTCGTTGAGGTGCTCGTTCTGCAGCAAGAGCCAGAGCGAGGTGCGCAAGCTCATCGCGGGTCCGAACGTCTACATCTGCGATGAGTGCATCGAGATCTGCACCGACATCATCGCCGAGGAGCGTGATCTCGAGGAACGCGAGGGGCTATTCGAGCTGCCCAAGCCGCCCGAGATCAAGGAGTTTCTCGACCAGTACGTTGTGGGCCAGGGAGCCGCGAAAAAGAGGCTCGCGGTCGCCGTCTACAACCACTACCGGCGCAGTGACATTCTCGACCACCGCAAGCGCGATGAGGTGGAGCTCTCCAAGAGCAACATCCTGCTGATCGGTTCTACCGGCACGGGCAAGACGCTCCTGGCCCAGACGCTGGCACGATTCCTACAGGTGCCCTTTACGATCGCCGACGCGACGACTCTCACCGAAGCGGGCTATGTCGGCGAGGATGTCGAGAACATCATCCTCAAGCTCTTCCAAGCATCCGGCTACGACAAGGAAAAGACCGAGCGCGGGATCATCTACATCGACGAGATCGACAAGATCGCCCGCAAGGATGAAAACCCCTCGATCACGCGCGACGTGTCCGGAGAGGGCGTCCAGCAAGCCCTGTTGAAGATCCTCGAGGGTGTGCAGGCAAACGTGCCTCCACAAGGCGGCCGCAAGCATCCCCACCAAGAGTTCTTCCAGATCGACACGACCCACATTCTCTTCATCGTCGGCGGCGCTTTCGTCGGTCTCGACAAGATCATCCGCAATCGCATTGGCCGGCAGGGCCTCGGCTTCACCGCACACGCGGAGGAGCAGAGCCGGAAAGAGTTCGACGTCCTGCCGATGGTGCAACCCGCCGATCTTATCCGCTACGGCCTCATTCCTGAGTTCGTCGGTAGGTTGCCCGTCGTCGCGACACTGCAGGACCTCACCGCCAAGGACCTGGTGACCATCCTGCAGGAGCCCAAGAACTCGCTCGTGCGTCAGTATCAGAAGATGTTCGAGTTCGAGGATGTGCGACTGACCTTCACGGAAGAAGCCCTCGAGACGATCGCCGAGCGTGCGATGAAGCGCGGCATCGGCGCACGTGGCCTACGCGCGATCATGGAAGAGTTCATGCTCGAGATCATGTATCGCTTGCCCGGTGAAACCGAGGTCAAAGAGTGCGTGATCACCGACAAGGTCGTGGCCAATGAGGTCGATCCGTTGACGGTGCTGCGCAAGGCCGGCTAGTGTTCGACCCACCAGTAGTCTGAGTCGGCCTGCAGATCGTTCCTGCCATGCGCATTACACTTCCGCCCGAGGTGGCCCACGATCGGCATTGCGGCCACCAGGGCAGGCGGGTAAGATCAGTCTTGTAGCAAACCCCGATACAAATACCCCGCTCGAAATCTGTCCGAAGGGAAACCTACGCGTATGCCTAAGCAATCGGTAGGCGAGTACCAGACATTGCCGCTCTTGCCGCTCAGGGATGTGGTCATCTTCCCTGGAATGATGATGCCCTTTGTTGTGGGCCGCCCTCGTTCTGTGGCGGCGCTCGAGCGTGCCATGGAGTCCAACAAGAAGCTTTTCTTGGCAGCTCAGCGGGATGCTGAAGTCGATGACCCCGAAGCCAACCAAGTCTACGGGCTGGGCACCATCGCTATCATCGTGCAGAGCCTGAAGCAGCCCAATGGCAACATCAGAGTGTTGGTGGAGGGCGTCGAGCGGGCGCGGGCCATCGAATACACCGAGGAAGAGACCTTTCACGAGGTCGTAGTCAAGCCTCTGGTTCCGGCCGAACCCGGCGCTGCGACACAAGTCAAAGCAAAGAAACTCACCAAGCTCTTCGAGAAGTACGTCAAGCTGTCCGCGAATCTGCCGCAGGAAGCCATGCTTGCCGCAGTCAAGAAAGAGAATCCCGGCCGGCTGGCGGACACTATCGCTGCTCACTTGACCGTGGAGTTGGACGTCAAACAGGGTCTCCTCGAGATTGTCGAAATCGAGGAGCGGTTGGACAAGCTCACCGAGGTCGTCTCCTTCGAGATCGAGAAGCTCCGGGTCGACAAAAAGATCCAGACTCAGGTCAAGAAGCAGATGGAGCAGGCGCAGAAGGAGTATTACCTCAACGAGAAGATGAAGGCCATCCAGCGCGAGCTCGGCGGCAAGGAGGGCAAGGGGTCGGAGGTCGACCAGCTTCGTGCCCGCATTGCCAAGTCGCGCATGCCCGCACAGGTGCAGGAGAAGGCCGAGCAAGAGCTCGAGCGGCTCGAGGCCATGCCTCCGATGTCTGCCGAGGCAACGGTGTCGCGCAACTATGTCGATTGGCTCGTGTCTGTACCCTGGTTCCGGCGCACGCGGGAGAACACCGATCTGAAGCGTGCCGCGGAGATCCTCGACGAGGACCACTTCGGCTTGGAGAAGATCAAGGAGCGCATTGTCGAGTTCCTCGCCGTGCGTCAGCTTGTCGACACGATGAAGGGCTCGATTCTCTGCTTCGTCGGTGCTCCGGGTGTGGGCAAGTCGTCGCTGGGCCGCTCTATCGCCCGTGCCACCGGACGCGAGTTCGTGCGGCTATCGCTGGGCGGCGTTCGCGATGAGGCCGAGATCCGGGGCCACCGGAGAACCTATATCGGAGCGTTCCCCGGGCAGATCATGCAGAGGATGAAGCAGGCCGGCGTGATCAACCCGGTCTTTCTGCTCGATGAGGTCGACAAGATGAGCGCGGACTTCCGCGGTGATCCTTCTTCGGCCCTCATGGAAGTGCTCGATCCGGAGCAGAACAACGCATTCGTCGATCACTATCTCGACGCCGAATTCGACCTCTCGCACGTGATGTTCATTACTACGGCTAATGTCCTGCACACGATTCCGGGACCGCTGCAGGACCGCATGGAAATCGTTCAGCTCTCCGGGTACACGCAGCGGGAGAAGATGGAGATTGCCAAGCGCCACTTGGTTTCCAAGCAGGTTGCCTACCACGGCTTGAATCCCGATCAGCTCATCATCGAGGACACAGCGCTCGAAAAGACGATCGAGGAATACACTCGCGAGGCGGGTGTCCGCACGCTGGAGCGTGAGATCGCTCGCCTCTGTCGCAAGGGTGCCCGTGACCTGGTCGAGGAGTACTCCGAAGAAGTGGCTAGCGCCGCTCAGCGGGTGGCCGAAGAGGAAACGGAGCGCGCGTTCGAAGCGGCCGACCAGGGGACCGGAAGCGTTGAGACCGAGCCGGTCATGGAGCCGGTGGATGACATCGGTGAAGGTGCTGCCGACGGTGAGCCCGATGAAGACGGGATCATAGAAGCCGATGGCGAGCAGCCGCTCGACGAGGAGCTCGTGTTCGACCACGAACCGGTAACCGATGTCGATGAGGATGACCTTCCGGCCATCATCGACGCCAAGGACCCGATGGAGCGGGCGATGCCGAAGCGGACAGCGCTCGCAAAGGCGATCCCCGCGGACGCCAAGATCGTCATCGATGTAGACCAGGTCGAAGAATACCTGGGCATTCCGCGCTTCAAGAAGAAGCAGAAGGAAGAGAATGCCGAGGTCGGATTGGCGGCCGGACTGGCGTGGACCGAGCGCGGCGGCGAGATCCTCTCGATCGAGGCTACGCCGATGCCGGGTAAGGGCAAGCTGTCCCTCACTGGCAAGCTCGGTGACATCATGCAGGAGTCCGGGCAGGCCGCCTTGTCCTACATTCGCTCCCGCGCCACGGAGCTCGGCATCGATGCGGAATTCCACGAGAGCCACGACATTCACGTGCACGTGCCCGAAGGCGCCATTCCGAAAGACGGCCCTTCGGCAGGTATCACGCTGGCCACGTCGATGGTGTCGGCACTCACCGGGGTTCCGGTGCGCAACGACCTCGCCATGACCGGCGAGATCACGCTGCGCGGAAAGGTCCTGCCGATTGGTGGGGTGAAGGAGAAGGTCCTCGCGGCGCATCGCGCTGGCCTGAATTTCCTCATTCTGCCGGCGGAAAACGAAAAGGACCTGAAAGACATTCC
>CALAKE010000215.1 GCA_937922775.1 uncultured bacterium
GTCGCCCGTGACAATAACGTCGACCCGTACTCGCTCGACGGCCGCCCCAAAGGTGGGCCGCTGCTGGGCCGCCGGGGCTCCGCCTGCCCGCACAGACAGGACTAATAGCAGCGCGGCAGTCAGCGGGAATGCGGCAAGACCGATGGGTCGCATGGATCGCAGTCAGGACATAGCCGAGTGGATGCGCACGAGCTGTTCTCGCATCGAAACCCTCCTCGGCGATCAACGCCGGGAGAAGGCCCCCACGCTCATGCTCGGACGGAAAGGGGAGATCTTCATCGTATTATCGGCTCCCCCTCGGGACAAGAGGACACCGCCGCTGCTGAGCGACGCGGGGGAGCACCTCGAGCCGGGCCAGTACGCGGGGTGGTCCGCGGCATCATCGCAGTTGCCAAATAGAGGCATTCGACATATAGTTGGCAAAGTATATGTCATCCGCCTCTATTGGCGCCGTCGAGAGCATATGTCTCTGCTAGCCCATCCGCACCGCAATGCTGCCCGTCTCTGGGAAACCACATGACCACACCCGACAAGGTCGCTCAGAATCTCCCCCTCAATCCACGTGTCTTTTTGATCCTCCTCGCCTTCGCCGAGGGAAGTGGGTACGGCTACCAGGTCAAGAAGGCCGTCGACAGGCTCTCGGGTGGCCAGGTGCAACTGGACGTCGGGTCGCTGTACCGAGCCATCGCCAAGCTGGTGGATGGCGACCTGATCCGGGAGGCCGAGGCACGCGGCAATCCCGATGAGGATGACGAGCGCCGCCGCTACTACGAGTTGACGCCGCTCGGACGAGACGTGACCTCCGCGGAGGCGCGCCGCCTGAACGACCTGGTCGAGATTGCGCGGGTCAACGAGCTGCTGAACAGTCCAGGGAGCGGCAGGTGAGCTCGCTCCGCATGGGACATGTCCGAGAGGAACCGCCGCAGAGACAACCGTCGGCGGTGGCCCGCCTGTTGTTCTCGCTGGGGCTCAAACTCTACCCGCGCCAGATTCGCGCCCGCTTTGGCGCGGACATGCGCCAGTTCTTCGTGGACGACTATCGAGACTTGAGCGGGGCGGCCTCGGCTAGGACTCGGGCCAGCTTCTACGTCCGCACGTACTCGCGTCTTGTGTGGAATGGCTTCGGTGCTCGCACGGAGACGCTGCGGATGGGGTCGCGGAGTCGCAGGCAGCCTGTGGGGTCCCTGGGCGACCGCGTCGGGGAGCGGACGGGACGAACGCCGCAGTCGATAACACCCGCTTCTCCAGCCGGCCTCGGAGAAGCGATTCCTTCGCTGATCCGCACCCTTCGCCACGCCGGCCGCAGCCTCGCCCGCAGCCCCGGATTCACCCTCACCTCCGTTCTCACTTTGGGGATCGGCATCGGCGCCTGCACCCTGATCTTCAGCGTGGTCTACCCGGTGCTCGTCGCTCCCCTTCCCTATCCGGATTCTGATGAGCTCGTCGTGCTCTTCGAGGTGAAGCCCGGGGAAGACGGGGAAAGGGGTTGGGCTTCGCCTCTCACCTATCGGGACTGGCGGGAGCGCAGCGTCCACTTCGAGCGCATCTCCTCGTACCGCCTGAACATCTACAACTGGACGGGGGACGGCGAGCCCACCATGCTGAACGGCTGGGCCGTTTCGGCAGGGTACTTCCCCCTCATGGGAATCGAGATGACGCTGGGCCGGGGGTTCTCGGAGGAAGAGGACCTTCCCGGCGGTGAGCGGGTGGTCGTTGTCTCCAGCGCGTTCTGGAGACAGCAGCTCGGCGCCGACCCTGATGTTCTGGGGAAGACCATGACACTGGATGGCCAGCCCTTCACGATCGTCGGCGTCGCCAGCCCGCGGGTCGATTTTCCCTACCGTGGCGAGTACTGGATTCCGGCGGCCATCGACTACGGCCGGGAGTTCCGCGACTTTCGCTACCTGGGCGTGATCGCGCGCCTGCGGGACGGATCGAGTATGGACGATGCCCGCGCGGAAATGGCGCGGATCTCGAAGGAAGTGGAGGCGGAGAACCCCGACACGAACACGGGCTGGGGGGCGGAGGTGCAGAGCCTGAAGGAATTCCAGGTCGGCTACTTCAAGCCGCGCCTGGTCGGGATGTCGGTGGCCGTGGGAATCCTCTTGGTCATTGCCTTGGGGAATATCACCAACCTGTACATCGCGCGGAATGCCGGGAGACAGTCGGAGGCGGCGGTGAGGCGGGCGCTCGGGGCCAGCCGCGGCGCGCTTGCCCGGCTCTTCGTAACGGAGACCATGGTGCTCTCCTTGGTGGGCGGAGCCCTCGGTGTTGCGATCGCCTTCTCGGGAGCCGCGGCCTTGAGCGCCTCGTCGCTCGTGTCTCTACCGAGGCTGGAGGATCTCTCGGTGGATGCCAGGTGTTTGGCCTTCGCACTCGGGATCTCGGTCGCAGTAGGCATCGTGCTCGGAATTGCGTCCGTTCTCGTCTCGGGAAGCCAAGACCTCTCACAGTCCCTGCGGGCGGGAGGACCCGGCGGAATGGCTCCCGCGGGCACGCATCGTGTTCGAGAGTTGGTCCTGGCCACTCAGGTCGGGTTGGCTCTGACGCTTCTCATCGGGGCTGCACTGCTGGCTCGGAGTCTCTTCGGTCTTGGTCGCATCGATGCCGGATTCTCGCCGGACGATCTCTTCACGTTCAGCTTCGACCTGCCGACGGCGACGTATGACGAACCGGAGTTGCTTGGTGAGTTCTACCGCCAGGCGATAGCCGAGATTCAGGCGATGCCTGGAGTGCAGGCAGCCGCGACGGTGACCCCGATGCCGATGGAAATGGGAAGCGTGCCCGGATCTTGGACGCTTTCGGCCGAAGTGGCTGATCAGGGCGATGAGGTCGCCATGGCTCACATGCGCACGGTCACACCCGCCTATTTCGAGACCATGCGAATCCAGCTACTCGGCGGCCGCATCTTCAACGAAAGGGATCGCGCAGAGAGCGAGCAGGTCGGGCTGGTCAACCAGGCGTTCGTGGACCGCTACCTGTCCGGGCACAATCCGCTCGGCGTGCTCGTCTCTCCTGGAGACCCGGGCGATGAGGAAATGGAGTGGCTGACGATCGTCGGTGTGGTCGGCAATGTCCAGTTCAGAAGCCTCACGGCGACAGCGGAGCCGGAGATTTACATTCCCACGCAGCAGTTCCCCTCGGGTTGGGGGCATCTGGTGGTCAGGGCTACTGGATCGCGTGAGGTGGTGACGAGCGCGGTGGCCGAGGCTGTGCATCGGGTAGACCCGAACCTGCCGCTGGCCGACGTCAAGACAGGCGATGAGATCATTGGCCGGCAGCTCCAGACGTCGCGGCTGTACACGACGCTCACGGCCTTCTTTGCGTTGACGGCGACGATTCTGTCCGTGGTGGGCATCCTGGGCGTGCTGTCGATCGTAGTGGCGCAGCGGATGCGGGAGATCGGGCTACGGATCGTCTTGGGCGCGCGGTCAGCCAGCATCTGGGGCTTCGCCATTTCCCGAGGAATGCGACCCGTGCTGATCGGTCTCGTCCTCGGTCTGGCTGTCTCGCTGGGCGGAACACGTTTCCTCGAGAGCCAGATCTACGGCGTCAGCACGCTCGACCCACTGGCCTTTCTTCTCCCCACCCTGGGCTTCGCGGCCGCGGGTCTTCTGGCGTGCTTGGTGCCGGGCGCCCGGGCGGCCTCCACCGATCCTGTTAAGCTGCTCAGATCAGAGTAATAGGGACCGATCGACAGGGGAGGCCCACGTTGCGGCATTCATTTCGGCATCTTTTGGACCCGAGGTTGCTCCTGGTTGTTGGGGTGCTTTCTCTGCCCTGCGCCCTCGCCCCGATCGCTGCCGCGCAAGACGGCCATGACGACATCTACGAGGCCACCCAGGCCGGAAATCCAGAGGACGGGGAAGCCGAGATCCGGTACTTGGGCCATAGCGGATGGGCCATCCAAACCAAGAGCCGCTTTCTGATCTTCGACTACTGGGAGGAGGCCGAGCCGGAAGGTGCTCGGGCGCTTGCCGACGGCTACGTCGATCCGCAGGAGATCAGACACCTGAGCGTCGTCGTTTTCATCTCCCACGGCCATCGGGATCACTGGGACCCACGCGTTTTGGAGTGGAGGGAGACGATTCCGGATATCACGTACGTGTTCGGGTGGAGGGCCGAGGATGAGGTCGGGGAAGGGGCCGAAGCAGGAGACGAGGAAGGGGCCGAGGAGGGGACCGAAGAGCGGGCCCAACACGTCTACTGCGACTTCGAGCGACGGGATTTTACTCTCGGGAACATGCGGGTGCGGACCATCGTGCACGACTTCGATGGAATCCCCGAAGCCGCGTTTGTAGTCGATGTCGACGGCGTCACCATCTTTCATTCCGGCGACCACGGCAACGGCCCGCCACCGTTCAGACAGCCGTTCGTCGAGAACCTCGAGTACCTCGCGGGGATCGCTCCGGAGATCGACCTGGCCTTCATTCCATTGTGGGGGGAGGAGTCATACGTCATCGAGACGCTGAGACCTACATACACCTTCCCCATGCACGACGTCGGCCGCGAGCACCAGTACGCCCGCTTCGCCGCTCGGGCGCCGGCGGAGCGCCTCCCCACCGAGGTGGTCGCGGCGGGAGCGCGGGGCGATCGCTTCCTCTTCGCTGATGGCCAGGTCGCAGATCTCCGGGAGTAAGCCTCGATATCCCGGCCCATGGCTCGAGGTCAAGGCAGCCGTTTCGTCGAGGTCAAGGCAGCCGGTTCGTCGAGCTCACTGCTCCTGGCCGCTGTAAACCACCCGCCACACCTTGATCTGGTCGCTTCCCGACTCGTGGACGGTGATGGCCGCCAAATGCCCGCCGCTCACATCGAAGGCACCGTAGGCTTCTCCTCTGCCTATTTGGTCCTTCAACTCGGCATCCATTGTGATCTCCGTCAGGAACTCACCGTCGGAACTGAAGACATCGAAGACGGTCGTCGTCGCGCTGCCTCTGAGCGTGGCCACCCATAAGTTGCCATTGTCGTCATACCGGAAGGAGCGATAGCCGAAGTGAGGCTTTTCCGGCGCCCCCGGGGGGTCTGGTTGCCCCTGTGCCTGAGCTCGTTGCCGCGCCTCTTCGATCTCTTCGTCGGACAGCCTCGGCCGCTCGATGTCGCGACCGAAGGTGCCCGTGAGCTGGCCGGCGGCGGCGAATACTTGAATCTCGTACCTCCAGGCGTCACCCACGAGGAAGCCGCTGTCCGGAGTAGCGGCAAACGCGAAATTGCGGACGGGTCGCGTGGGCTCATCGGGCCTGCGCGGGAGGATGTCCGGGTCGGTGAGTAGCGGCGCGGCCTCCGCCGGGATGGGGCCGGCCAGATCGAAGCGATTGACTGCCAGGTCGCGTGGGAATCCTGTCACCAGAAGGAAGCTTCGCCTGCCGGCATCGTAGGCGAAGTTCATCGGCATGCCGTCGGGAGCTTCGAGGCTCAGCCCCTCGAGATACTCGCCCTCGGCCGAAAACTTGCTGAACGCGGGGGGGAGGGGCTCGAGGACCAAGATCGACCCATCTTCATCAGCCCACACGGCGAATCCGGGAACATATTCTCCTGGAACGGACAGCCCGAGCTCTCCAGGACCTTCGCCCTTCTCCCCGAAGGTCAGCAGCAGGGCGCCCTCCCGGTCGAACACCCTGACGAAAGGCTCGTACCAGTCGAGCTCGTAGAGTGTTCCGTCAGGGGCCAGGCTGATGAAGAAGGGAGTCAGAAGCGCCGGCCCCGTGCAATCGAGGCACCCCCACTCGGAGACGAGCTCGAGCCGCTCCGGCGTGGGGTCGCCGCCACCCGAGTGAATCTCGGATGGCGACCCGCAGGATGCAACGCATCCTGCCAGAAGCAGAGCCGCTGACTTGCGTAGAAGGGTCATTGGAGACAAAAGAATCCTAATTACTGGCCACGCTCTCTGACAAGGGTCAGAATATCGAGATTCCGGCACGGGGCGATTGCTGAAGCTGCGGAGGCGCACCATGAATGACGAAGAAGGGAACGGGCTGCAGCAGGTCGATGTGAACCTCGTCCCTCGCTCGGCTCAAGTGGCGACGCTGATGCGGGCCCGCATGCATGAGGGCTTCGAGGGGCTCGACATTGCCTTGGCCGGAGTTCCGATCGACGGCGGCTCATCATTCCGAGCGGGCTCCCGGCACGGGCCGGCACAGATGCGGGAGATGTCGCGCCTGATCCGCCAGGCGCACTACGCCACGGGAGTGGCCCCCTTCGAGACCTGCCGGATCGCCGCCGCTCGATCCCACAGGCGGCACGACCATGGTCGCCTGCAGCCTCATGTTCGAGCTGCTCTGCCTGATGGCCGAGGTGGTGGGGAGGGAGAGATGGGGGAGATGAAGCCATCCGCCGGGAAACCTGCCGCCTTGATGACATGCCTGATGTGGATGGTCTTGCTCTGTCCTCTCGTGCTCGCTCTGTCCCCTGGTGGCAGGCAGGAGACGCTGGCTCTCGGGTACGAGATTGTCCAGACCTACCCACACGACCCGGCGGCATTCTCGCAGGGCCTATTCTTTCAGGATGGATTCCTCTACGAGAGCACGGGCCGACGCGGGCAATCAGTGTTGCGAAAAGTCGACCTCGAATCTGGGTCGGTGCTGCAGGAGGTATCCCTCCCGACCAACCTGTTCGGCGAGGGGATCGCCCCGTTCGGAGACCAGATCTATCAGCTCACCTGGCAGTCTGGACTCGGGCTCATCTACGACGCGGGCTCTTTCGAGTCGACCGGGCAGTTTCGCTACGCGGGCGAGGGCTGGGGGCTCACCCAGAACGGCCGCTACCTGATCATGAGCAACGGGTCGTCCAGTCTCTACTTCTTCGACCCCGCGACGATGCGTCAGGTCGGGCGCTTACCGGTGTACCAGGGCGCCCTGCCCGTGTCGCAGCTCAACGAGCTCGAGTTCATCAAGGGTTTCATCTACGCCAACGTGTGGCACGGTAATGAGATCCTCAAGATCTCGCCCGATTCGGGGAGAGTCGTGGCCCGGATCGACCTCTCGGATCTCGTTGCCCGGCAGGAAGTCTCGGACCCCGAGGCCGTGTTGAACGGAATCGCCTACGACGCGGACAACGACCGGATCTTCGTCACCGGCAAGCTGTGGCCGAACCTTTACGAGATCCGGCTGGCCGACGGAGAGTAGGCGGGCTACTACTCCCTGGTCAAGCTCCAAACGTAAGCCGCGAGGGCGTTGAGGCCGTCCTCGTCGAGCTCCATTCCACCCATCTCGTACATGGGATATGGATACTCGCCAGCCTTGAACTCGTCTTCGGCGACACCGCTGATGATGGTGGAGCGGATGCCCTCGAGGTCGCCCTCGCTGTGCAGCCACTGGTCGTCGGTGAGCGCCGGGCCGCGGCCTCGAGATCTTCGATGTCGCCCAATCTCCCCGAGCTGTTTCCGCCCCTGCTACGGGATTCTCCCGGCTCTTCTCCTCCTCCGCCGGCTGCACCGGAGGTGAGCAGCCCCTCCGTATCGGCCGCCTCTGCGATCGCCTGCACCGATCGCGACGTGCTCAAGAATTGCAGAAGGTCCTCGCGGGGCGGAACTCGGCCCGAGCCGGTGCCCCCGTGGGCGCAGGCGAGGGCGCCGAGCGAAATCGCAATTGCGATCGCCAAGATCGAGCGCGTTCGCACCCAGGAATTGTCGCGCGCCGAAGTCTCTCCGCTCATCGGTGATCGCCTCCTTATTATCGGTAGTTGGCTCTTTCTATCGATAGTAGCCCGGGCGGGTGATGACCTTCAGGAGGGGTCGGCGGACTTCCACCCTCACGTTGTGCCAGGTGCCGAGGCCGGCTCGATTGGCGCCGGATGCCTCGTCCGACTCATCCGGATTCGGGCGCGCCTGCTCACCCTGGATTGCTTCAGGCGGGATCGTGTCGTCGATGCTAGCCGCACTGGCGGTGTCACTCCCATCGCTGAACAGAAGTATTGCTTTGTTCGCCGGGGCCTCGAGGTCTTCATCAGCGCCGCCGTGTTCGCCCATTGCCGGAGAACAGTTGCCGAGCTGAGTTGGAGGGTTGTTCTCGACGATTTCCTCGAGGATCAGTGCGACCTGGGCAAGCAGAAGCTCTCGGGTCAGCTCCTCGGGAGGTCTGCGTTGCAACTTCTGGCGAGACGGGGCTGCAGCATCCGCTGCTTGGACATTTGCTCTTCGGGCAGCCGCGAGCTCATCGGCGAGGTCGATTTGTTCCAGTGCAATCAGCATGGCGTCGAACAAAGAGGTGCCTGCCCCACCCTCGATGCCTTGCAGGAAGCGGCTCCAATGCGAGGTCCCATAGCGTCCCCACTGGCCCGGCCCCACCCTCTCGGAAAACGGCAACACGTAGGGACAGTCCTCTTCGGAGAGGTTCGCCAGAAAGCTGATCGCCTCCCTCTTCCATCGAGGGCGAGACGCGAGATCGAGCCAAAGTAATCGGGCCATTCTGTAGAAGAGATATCGAAAGCGAGATGGGAAAGGGCCTCGGGAATCCGGCGAACCCTCTTAGGCTGGTTTTCCTCTGTGACCGGCCTCCGGTTCCACGCGACCCGGAGGGCCCACCGTGAGCCGCCCTGTCGATCCAGGGCGAGTACCTGGTACTCGTCACCGAGGTGCGTTCCGTTCAGGTCCCTGATCGATAGCCGAAAGCTCGGAGGATCGCCGACCACGAGGCAATCACCCGCGATGGCCAGCGAGAACGGAGTCGTGAGCTCGCCCGGACCTTGCCCCTTCTGCCCCAGGGATCGCAGGTACTCGCCGCGCTTGTCGAACACCTTCACGCGAGCATCGCGCGCGTCGGCAACGTAGATCCTCCCGTCATCGTCGACGGCCACATCGATCGGATAGTAGAAGGCGTAGTTCGGGTCGTCTTGGCGCTCGGCAATCACCA